>JBIKOF010000145.1:0-5302 GCA_044358205.1 Gammaproteobacteria bacterium
ACAAGTGCTCGCCGACGTGCTTGCGGGCTTGCCCGAGGAAGCGGAGGAAAACGAGTGGCGGCAGCGCCTGGAGACCGTGGGCAATCGCATCACACGCCTTGGTCCCATCAATCTGGCGGCGATCGACGAGTTCGCCCAATTGTCCGAACGCAAGACCTACCTCGACAACCAGCTCGCGGATCTCCATCAAGCGCTGGCGACACTGCAGGAAGCGATGCAAAAGATCGACCGCGAGACGCGGACGCGGTTTAGGGAAACCTTCGATGCGGTCAACGAAGGAATGCAGCGACTGTTCCCCGTGTTGTTCGGGGGCGGGCAGGCGAGCCTCGAACTTACCGATGAGGATTTGCTCGAGGCCGGCGTGACGGTGATGGCGCGACCACCAGGCAAGCGCAACAGCACCATCCACCTGTTGTCGGGCGGAGAAAAGGCGCTTACGGCGTTGTCGTTCGTGTTCTCCCTCTTCGAGCTCAACCCGGCCCCGTTCTGCCTGCTCGATGAGGTGGATGCGCCGCTCGACGACGCCAACGTCGTGCGGCTGACAGAACTGCTGAAATCCATGGCCGATCGGGTGCAGTTCCTGTTCATCAGCCATAACAAGATCACCATGGAAATTGCCAGTCAGCTCATCGGTGTCACCATGCACGAGGCCGGGGTCTCCCGCCTGGTCTCCGTCAACATGGAAGAGGCCGTGGCACTCGCCCACACTGCCTGAGTCTGCGAGAACCCCGTGTCAGAGACGACTGCCCAGGAATCGGTGGATGAGTGAATCGCCCTGGACCCTGCGCCTCGTTCTCGGACTTTTCGGTCTCGCCGTCATTGCCGGGGTGTACCTGTACGGGCTTACGCGCAAGCGGCGGCGCAACCAAATCTATAGCCACCAGTTTGGCCGCCTTGGGGCACGTCAGAGCCCGCGCTTCGAGGCTTGGTCAGGTGACCCTCAGGAGGCGGGTGAAGACGTGCCGCTCGCCGATGAAGTGGGACCCGTGCGCGTGCGCAAGGTCGAGCCACTGGTGGAGCTGCCTGAACTTCGCAATGAACCCCCGGAGCCTTTGCCACCTGAGCCAGAGACCGATGAGTTGCCAGAGGAAGACGCGCCTAAGCCGCGTGCCAAGCGCAAGCGCAAACGCTCTTCACAACTCGACCTGAGCCTGCCGGCAATTCAGGAAGAGACACCACCTGCGCCGCCCCCGCCACCTGCCGAGCCTGCCCTGATTACGCTCTGTCTGCGACCACGCGCGGACGGTACCTTCACCGGTCCGGCCATCGTGCGCAATGTGAACGCGGTGGGGATGCGTCACGGCGACATGCGCATTTTTCATCACTTTGGAACCGAAGAGCTGCGCTGCAAGTCTCCGCTATTCAGTCTGGCCAACATGTTCGAGCCCGGTTATTTCGACCTCAACCGCATCGAACCATTTCGCACCCAGGGTTTGGTGATGTTCCTCCAACTCCCTTCCGAGCTCGACGGCCCCGTCAGTTTCGAGCTTTTCCTGAGCACCGCGCAGCGACTGGCCGAAGGCCTGCGCGCCGAGCTTCTGTCCGCTCCAGACACGGTGCTCGAGGTCCCGGTGGTGGAGCGCTTACGTGAGCAAGCTGCCGCGTTTACCCGCAAGGGCCGCAAGCGATGACCGACAGTGAGGCGGCCGGGCGCATTGAGCGCCTGCGGGCGGCAATCCGCCAACACGATCATCGCTATTACGTGCTGGATGACCCTGCCATAAGCGACGCGGCGTACGATGGATTGATGCAGGAACTCATCGCGCTGGAAGCCGCGCATCCCGAATTGCACGATGCAGGTTCACCTTCGCAACGGGTCGGCGGTGCGGTCGCCGGTGGTTTTGCAGAAATTCGACATTTGCAGCCGATGCTGTCGCTTGCGAACGTGTTCAGCGCGGAGGAGTTTCGCGAGTTCGACGACCGGGTACGCAAACTGCTTGGCCACAGCGAGGTGGTGTACGCCGCGGAGACGAAGCTGGATGGTCTTGCCATCAGCCTGATCTATGAGCACGGCAGCTTGGTGCGCGCAGCCACGCGCGGCGATGGAGAACATGGCGAAGATGTCACCAGTAATGTGCGGACCCTTCGCGCGGTGCCGCTGCGGCTCGCCCTCGAGCCGGCGCCTGCGCTGCTCGAAGTACGGGGTGAAATCTATATAGACCACCGGGGTTTCGAGCGCCTCAACGAGGCACAGCGCGCGCGCGGCGATAAGATCTTCGCCAATCCGCGCAACGCGGCGGCTGGAAGCCTCCGTCAGCTCGATCCTCGAATCACGGCCTCAAGGCCGCTCACGATGTTCTGTTACGCACTCGGTCAGGTTGATGGACTGGAGGTGCCTGAATCTCATGGTGAATGTCTGGCCCTGCTCGGACGCCTGGGTTTTCGGGTGTCGCCTGAGACTCGCCTGGCCCACGGGGTAGAGGAAGCACTGGCGTATTACCGGGAAATCGCAGTTCGGCGCAGCAGTCTCCAGTACGACATCGATGGCGTGGTGTTCAAAGTGGACAGCCGACGCGAGCAGGACCAGCTCGGACAGGTCGCGCGGGCACCACGTTGGGCAGTCGCATTCAAGTTCCCGCCGGAGGAAAAACCAACGCAGGTACTGGCCATCGACGTTCAGGTTGGGCGCACCGGCGCGCTCACCCCTGTGGCGCGGCTCGCGCCCGTGCTGGTGGGCGGGGTGACGGTTACCAATGCAACCCTGCATAACGCCGACGAGCTGAAGCGCAAGGATGTCCGCGTCGGAGACACCGTGCTCGTCAGGCGGGCCGGTGACGTGATCCCCGAAATCGCCGCAGTGCTTCTTAACTTGCGGCCGGAGGGCGCCACACCCTTCGTGATGCCGGAAAGCGTTCCGGGGCAAGCGGAGGCTCAACGCATTCAGGCGATTCTTCACTTTGCTTCGAGGCGCGCAATGGATATCGAAGGCCTGGGTGAGAAGCTCATTGCGCAATTTGCAGACGCCGAGCTGGTTTCCGATGCGAGCGACCTCTACGACCTGCAGATGGAGGAAATAGCGGCGCTTGAACGGCTAGGTGAAAAGTCCGCGCAAAATCTGATCCGGGCGATCGATCACAGTCGACAGACCACTCTGCCGAGGTTCCTCTATGCTCTGGGCATCCGGGAGGTTGGGGAAGCGACCGCTCGTCAGCTGGTCGCGCATTTCGGTGGTCTGGATGCCTTGATGGAGGCGACCCCGGCGCAACTCGAGGACGTCCCCGATGTGGGCCCCGCCGTGGCCGCGAGCATCCACGGCTTCTTCCAGCAGCCCGCCAATCGCGTCTTGGTTGCGCGGCTGCGCGAACGTGGCGTGCACTGGGAGGAGCATTCACCCGCCCCCGCGGCGAGCGAACTGCCGCTCGTCGGCATCACTATCGTGCTGACCGGAAGTCTGAGCGGATTGACTCGCGGGGAGGCCAGCGAGCGTCTGCGCGCTTTGGGGGCCAAGGTCGCGGGCAGCGTGTCCGCCAAGACCAGTCTGGTCTTTGCCGGCGCAGAGGCGGGTTCCAAGGCCGAGAAGGCGGCCGCGCTGGGTGTGCCAGTGCTCGACGAGGTCGCACTCCAGCGACTGCTGGCCGAACCCGCTTCTCTCCAGGAAATCCTGCCGCAGTCAACAGGTTGAGCGCGCGGATTGTTGGCGTGAGTCAGGCGCCTGGCGCATTTGACACGATTTCCAGCGCCGCCCCGTGGCACGCGGGCCGGCCAGCCAGAACCGCCACGAACGCGGGCGCGATATCCTCAGGCGTGGGTAGGGTTGCTGGATTCTCCGCGGGATAGGCTTGCGCCCGCATCCGCGTGCGCGTCCGACCGGGATTGATCGAGTTGACCCGCAGACGGCTGGCACCGCCCACCTCGTCCGCCAGCACCTGCATCATGCCTTCCAGTGCGAACTTCGAGGCCGCATAAGCGCCCCACAGTGCTCGACCCTGGCGTCCAACGCCTGACGAACAGGCCAATACGTTGCCCGCGCTTGAGTCCCGGAGCAGTGGTAGCAAGGCCCGGGTGAGCAGGTACTGGCTGTGAACATTCACCTGAAAGACCCGCGCCCACAGCACCGGATCTGAGGTTTCGAGGCTGCAGAGCTCGCCGAGCATCGCGGCGTTCAGAACGATTGCATCCAGGCGGCCAAGGTTTTGGCGGACCAGCGAGGCGATGGTTTCATAATCCTCAACGCCGGCGCCCTCGAGATTGATCGGCAGGATCACGGGCGCGGGCGCCCCCGTCGTTTCGATTTCGTCTGCCAGACCTTCGAGCCGCCGGATATCCCTCCCGGCGAGCAGGGTGCGCGCGCCGTGCGCGGCGACCGCGCGGGCGACGGCGTGACCGATGCCCCTACTTGCGCCGGTCACGAGGACCACCTGCCCGGCGAGGCAGTCGGCGGGCAGGTCTGAGGGGATCTGGAGCGGGGTGATCTGCATACGATTTACTCAGCTGAAGTCGCCAGCACGAAGAATGGTATCGCGGGCATGGTTGGCATCATCCCGTTGGGGATGATCGAGGGTGTAATGGAGCCCGCGACTCTCCTTGCGCTTCAGCGCAGAACGGATGATGAGCTCTGCGACCTGTACCAGATTTCTCAATTCGATGAGATCGGGCGTTACCCTGAAGTTTGCGTAGAACTCGCTGATTTCACCGCGGAGCAGATGCACCCGTCGACGCGCGCGCTCCAGGCGTTTGGTCGTGCGTACAATCCCCACATAATCCCACATGAATCGGCGTAACTCGTCCCAGTTGTGGGAGACCACGACTTCCTCATCCGCATCCGTTACCTGACTTTCGTCCCAGGCTGGGATGTCCGGCAACTCGGCCAGACCCCCTTCCTCCTGAATGACCATCGCGGCCTCAGCCGCGGTGACGAGACACTCGAGCAGGGAGTTGCTTGCCATTCGATTCGCGCCGTGCAGACCCGTGCAGGCTACCTCGCCAATCGCCAGCAGGCCGGGCAGAGAGGTGCGTCCGGCGACATCGGTCACCACGCCCCCGCACAGGTAATGTGCCGCCGGTACCACCGGAATTGGCTGGCGGGTGATATCGATACCGAACTCGAGGCAGCGCTGGTAGACAGTGGGGAAATGCGCCTTGACGAAATCCGCAGGGCGATGGCTGATGTCCAGATAGACGCAATCCGATCCAAGTCGCTTCATTTCGTAGTCGATGGCGCGGGCCACGATGTCGCGCGGCGCGAGTTCAAGGCGTTCGTCGAAGCGTTGCATGAAGCGTTCGCCATTGGGCAGCCGGAGATAGGCACCTTCCCCCCGCAGGGCTTCGGTGAGCAGGAAGGTCTTTGCCTGGGGATGGTAGA
>JBIKOF010000146.1:0-5298 GCA_044358205.1 Gammaproteobacteria bacterium
CCCTATACCGATTGAAACTGCGTGATCAGCTTTCAACGTTTGCACGAGCGTACTGGGATCGGCGACTGCACTGGTTCTCTACGGCGCTTGGGGGGTTCTACTTCCGAGGTCTCTCCGGGGTTGTGGCACAGGCCTTTCGGCTACTGTTGAAACTATCGCCCAGGCTTGCCGCGGGCCTGGAGGAAATGTTTTCGGCAAACTGCCTGGAGGAACAACGCTCGATATATCGCAACGTCGTGTGCCCGAAGTTGTGGAGGCCATCGGTTGAATGGGTGCTGTCGCGCCAGCTAACCTTATCTCTGCTCGGCGTGCCCTGCGCACAAAGACAGGAGGTCATTGCCCAGCACGCGAATGGGGTGGCTGGATTCATTCGTGAATCCATGGATTACCTTGCCCATCACATTCCCTTTCGCGAAAACTACTTTTATGCGGTTTACCTTCAGGGACGCTACACCCCCGAGTGCTGCCCGGGATATCTAAAGCCTGATGGCTTCGCGCGACTCAAGGGCGGGTTGGTTGACAGGGTTCATCCACACACCGGAACAGTCACTTCTTTTCTTGCTGACCATCCGCTCACGATTTCCCGGTTCGTGTTACTCGACCACATGGACTGGATGAGTAGTTACCAACCGAGCGCTTTGGTCGAGGAATGGGAACAGATCCTTCGTCGCGCTGCGCCCGGGACGCGCCTTATTTTCCGCAGTGCACGGGCGCGCCCGTCCTACCTTGATGGATTGAAGCTTGCGCCGAGCGGGAAATACCTGCGAGAAATCCTAAGATTTGACGAGGCCGAAGCAACCCGGCTAACCCGCTTCGACAGGGTTCATACCTATGCCGGATTTCACATTGCAGAGCTTGTATCGAGCCATGGTATTTCCTGAGCTGCAGACCATTGCGAGCTTGCTGCGCGGGATGCCGCCCGGCGACAGTCACCAGCAAAGACTTGAGGGCTTCTACGCGCGACAGGCTGCAGGCTATGACAATTTTCGCGCGCGCCTACTCGCGGGCCGCGGACTTCTGGTAGATGAACTGGCACCAGCGCCGGGCGAGTCATTGATCGAACTAGGCGCCGGGACTGGTTGCAATGTCGCTTGGTATGAAGAGCAGCTTGATGCGCTCGGCCAGGTGACCTTGGTCGATCTTTGCCCATCGCTGCTTTCTCTCGCGCGTAAACGGTGGGCCAACCGCCCTAACGTGGTTTGCGTGGAGGCGGATGCGTGTTCATGGCAGCCTTCAGAGCCCGCGGACATCGTGATGCTTTCGTACTCGCTCAGCATGATTCCGGATTGGATATCCGCGCTACAAAACGCGCACCGGATGCTGAAGCCTGGGGGAAGAATCGGCGTTTGCGACTTTCACGTCGGCGATGGCAGCAGCCGCGGAGTTCCCGGCCATGGCTGGCTTTCGCGCTGGTTCTGGCCGCGCTGGTTCTCTCATGATGGCGTTAAGCTTGATCCCGCACATCTACCGACCCTGCGGCGAGGTTTCACGGGGGTTGCGGAAAGAGTCGCTTGGAACTCGATGCCTTGGATGCCCGGGGTGCGAGTCTCCTGGTACCTTTTCGTAGGCATCAAGGAGCTCGCAATCACCGACATCCCTCCGGACGATTCGTTACGCTGAGCGCAATGCCGCCCGACGCGATTCAAGCGCTTGCCTGACTTCCTCGAGAAACGCAGCAGCGGAATCACAGTTCTCGGCCTGGTCGACATTTTCCAGCAGGATTTCTTCCAAATCCTGAATTTCGCGAACGAGCTCCCAGTGGCCGACATCCAGAGCGGGAAGGGATTCGTCTTCCAGAGAGCGGATGGGATACGCAGTGCGGGATGATGTGCGATTCATGGTTGCCTCCTGAGTGAGGACACGATCATGAGGTAGCCACGTGAACAGCGCGTGACGAAGAGACTCCGTTACAGCAGGGAATCCATGGGCAGATTTCTGCAGGTTTCGGGGTAATTGTCAGGACGGGCTCAGCGCCTGCTCTCGGCCAGTTGCTGGCGAAGGTCTTCGAGTGCCACGTGGCGTACGTCCTTGCCCTCGACCAGAAAGATTGCGTTTTCGCAGATGTTGTCGGCATGGTCTCCCACGCGCTCCAGTGCACGGGCGGCCAGCACTGCATCGAGGACGCCACGGATGCTGCGTGGATCTTCCATCATGTAAGTGATGAGCTGGCGCATGATGGCTTCCAGCTCCTTGTCCACCTCCGGATCTTCCTGGGCCGCTTCCAGCGCTGCCTGAGAATCCATCCGGGCGAAAGCATCGAGCGCCGCGCGCAGCATGCGACGCACGTGATGACCCATCGCGATTATGCCTACGTAGTAGCTTTCCTGTCCGCCACTCATCGAGAGTCGGGCAACGACGCGCGCAACTTTCTTGACTTCATCTCCGACCCGTTCGAGGTCGGTGATGATTTTGCTGACGGCGAGCACCAGACGAAGATCGCTCGCCGCGGGCTGGCGCCGGAGCAGAATGGCGGTGCATTCGGCATCGATGGAGACTTCCATCTCGTTGACGAGGTAATCGCTGGAAGCGATCCGCTCGGCCATCTCGATGTCGGCCCGTGAGAGAGCCTCCAGCACCTGACTGAGGGAGTCTTCCACCAGCCCGCCCATGGTCATCACCCGCGAACGGATGTCTTCCAGCTCCTTGTCGAACTGTTGCGAGATGTGATGCGTACGCGACATGACCATGTTGGCGACCTCCTGGATCAGCCGTACCGCCCCGTGATGTAGTCTTCCGTCTGCTTCTGCCGCGGGGTGGTGAAAAGGGTTTTGGTTTCCCCGAATTCGATGAGATCACCCATATACATGAAAGCTGTGTGGTCGGAAACCCGCGCCGCCTGCTGCATGTTGTGGGTGACGATAACGATGGTGTAGTTGCGCTTGAGTTCGTAGACGAGCTCTTCGATTTTCAGGGTAGAGATGGGGTCGAGCGCCGATGCTGGTTCGTCAAGCAGCAGAACCTCGGGTTCGATGGCGATCGCCCGGGCGATCACCAGACGCTGCTGCTGACCGCCGGACAGGCCCAATGCATTGTCGTGCACCCGATCGCGCACCTCATCCCATAGTGCGGCTGCGCGCAGGGATTGCTCGACGGCCTTGTCGAGGATGCGACGGCTGTTGACCCCCTGAATACGCAGCCCGTAGGCCACGTTCTCATATATGGACTTCGGGAACGGATTCGGTTTCTGAAACACCATCCCCACCCGCCGGCGCAAGGTCGCCACGTTCAATTGCGGGTTGAAGATGTTGTCGCCATGGAGCTTGATCTGGCCCTCGATGCGCACGTTGGGAATGAGTTCGTTCATGCGGTTGAAACACCGCAAGAGGGTGGACTTGCCGCACCCGCTGGGGCCGATGAACGCGGTAACCCGCTTCTCCGGAATAGACAGGTTGATGCCATTCAGGGCGCGCTTTTCGCCGTAATACAGCGAGAGATTCTCGACGCTCAGGCACTCGCGGGCGTCTTCCTGACCCGCGGACTGGCTGCCTCCCTGCAGGGCGCGAAAATCGACGCCGTGGGTCATGCCTTCGCCCTTGCCCCCGGCATTCTGGGTTGAATGCTCGCTAGTGGTCTGCTGCATGGTACTTCTCGCGCAGTCGGTTGCGGATCTGGATGGCCGCCAGGTTCAGGGAAATGATGATCACCACCAGCAGCAGCGCCGTCGCATAGACGAGCGGCCGGGCGGCCTCGACATTGGGACTCTGGAAGCCCACATCGTAGATATGAAAGCCAAGATGCATGAACTTGCGGTCGAGATGCAGAAAGGGGAGCTCCCCATCTAGCGGCAGGGTCGGCGCGAGCTTCACCACGCCGACCATCATCAACGGGGCAACCTCACCCGCCGCACGGGCGACAGCCAAAATGAGCCCCGTCATCATGGCCGGGGTTGCCATCGGCAGGACTGTGCGCCAGAGGGTCTCGGCCTTGGTGGCGCCCAGGGCGAGGCTGCCCTCCCGAATGGCGCGCGGGATGCGGGTGAGCCCCTCTTCCGTTGCCACAATAACCACCGGCACTGTGAGAAGCGCTAGCGTCAGCGAGGACCACAGCAGACCGGGCGTGCCGAAGGTCGGGTTGGGCAATTTCTCCGAGAAGAAGATCCGGTCGATGGACCCACCCAGGAAGTACACAAAAAATCCGAAACCGAACACACCGTAGACGATAGAGGGCACACCCGCGAGATTGTTCACGGCAATACGAATGGCGCTGGTCACGGGTCCGGGCCGCGCGTACTCGCGCAAATACACCGCGGCGATTACGCCGAAGGGCGTCGCCACCATCGACATCACAATGACCATCAGCACGGTGCCGAAGATTGCAGGAAACACCCCGCCCTCGGTATTTGCCTCGCGCGGTTCATCGGACACGAATTCGCTCACTTTCTCCGCATAGTGCCAGACCTTCTCCGACCAGCTCATCGCATTGGGTCGGTAGATCCGCACCACTCTGCCGAGCGGTAGATCGCGCGCAAGCTCGGCTGCAGTTCGCACTGCGAGATGGTCGCGGTCGAACTCGCTGCGCAGCGCGGCAATGCGGTCGGTGAGGCCTTGGAATTCTTTTTCCAGCGTCTCGCGCTCGGCGGTGATGCCGGCGCGCTCCGTGGCGTCCGCAGGCAATGTTTTTTCCCGCAAGCGCAGCGCCTCGAGCGCGGCATTTACGCGCCCGATGTCCTTGCGTTCCAGCACGCGAAGTTCCTTGCGCAGCCCCGCCACGCGCGCCAGCCGTGCCGCAATGGCCTGCGCCGGATCGGCCATCTCGATGACCTTTTCACCCTCGCTCAATCCGGTGAGGAAACCATAGAAATTGCCCCATTCGGTGCGTTCAATGACGAGGGCTTCAGGTGGATAGGAAATTTCCTGAATCTCTGTCTCCGGCACCCAGCGAAAATCGGTGCCGTCTACATCGCGGTTGCCCACCTTGAAAAGGATCCGCCGAACCACCGTCATGCCTTCAGGGACTACACCGCCCGACTCCCGGACGCGCGTCGCGGAAACATATTCTTCGTCGACCCGCTCGCCCAGCAGGACTTCGCGCTCGCCGGCCGCGTTCTGCAGGGTCACCAGCGATACCTGCCGCGGCCAGAAATGCGCCAGACCGTTGGAGGCGATCAGGACCAGCAGACCGGCCACCATCACCAGACTGAGGCTGACGGCGCCGGCCGTCAGCCAGATCCAGGGATTACCGCTCGCCAGCCATTGGGAGAAGGAGGGGCGCATCAGAGGTTTCCGTAGCGGGCGCGCAGACGCTGGCGCACGATCTCGGCGATGGTGTTAAAGAAAAAGGTTACGGCGAAGAGCACCA
>JBIKOF010000147.1:0-5271 GCA_044358205.1 Gammaproteobacteria bacterium
TAAAAACGCAGAGGACCCACGCGACCTTCCCCGAGCCGGGGCTTCCGAAACAGGCTGAGCGTTGAGCGCGTCTTGGCTATGCCAACGCGCTGACCGCGGTCTTAGCCACCCTCGAGTGCCGGCAGGAAAAACACTTCGCTGTTAGGCCCAACGGGTTCAAGTAGCGGATTGGGATAGATCTGACCGTCTATGGCAACGGCGACATGGCTCGCCACCGCATCTGCGAAACCTGGAAACTGCTCGTCGAGTTGCTCCACGAGTGCCTGATAGTCGGCCGCATCAATGTCGAGGTTCGTAACGCCTCCGGTAAGGCGACGCGCAAACGCAGGTTGAAGAATGACAGTGGCCATGGCGTGGCGTGGAAACCCGCCGCCCGTGCCGGGCGGCGGGGGAATCACGCTTACTTGTGCAGAATCGCCGACAGCAGTCGCGGCGGTGAAATTGGCAGATCGTTCACACGCACATCAGCCGCTCGGGCGACGGCGTTTGCCACAGCCGCCAGCGGCGGCACGATCGGCACTTCACCCACGCCGCGCACCCCAAAGGGATGGGTCGGGTTAGGCACTTCCACCATCACGGTGTCGATCATCGGCATGTCCGAGGCGACGGGCATGCGATAGTCGAGGAAGCCCGGGTTAAGTTGGCGTCCCTGGTCGTCGTAGAGATATTCCTCGTTCAGCGCCCAGCCGATGCCCTGCACCGCGCCGCCCTGCAGCTGGCCTTCACAATAGCTCGGGTGAATGGCCCGACCCACGTCCTGCACTACGGTGTAGCGAATGACGGAGGTGCGACCGGTTTCCGGATCGACTTCGACATCGCAGATATGGGTGCCAAAGCCCGGACCGGCGCCGCCGGCATTGATACAGGCCTTGCCGCTGATGGGGCCACCGGTGCGCGCTGCGCTCGCTGCAATTTCAGCGAGGGAGAGCTGTGTGCGGGTATCCGTCTGGCCCTGGGCCGGGTAGGCCACGCCATCTTTCCACACCACTTCTTCCACATCGCACTTCCAGAGTTTGGCCGCGCGGGCCCGCAGCTGGCTCACCACGTCGTTCGCGGCGTCCACCACCGCCTTGCCGGTGGCGAAGGTGACGCGGCTACCGCCGGTGAGGAAGCTGTAACCCACCGAAGCCGTGTCGGCGACGATAGGCTTCACCTTGTTGTAGTCGATACCGAGCACCTCGGCTGCCATGAGCGCCATGGAGGCGCGCGAGCCGCCGATGTCCGGATTACCCGACACGACGACCGCCGTGCCATCCTCGTTCACGTGCACTGCCGCGCTCGACTGGCCACCGATGTTAAACCAGAAGCCGGACGCAACACCGCGACCCTGGTTGGGCTTGAGCGGCGCGGAGTAATGCGGATGGGCCTTCGCTGCCTCCAGCGTTTCGATGAAACCGATGGTTGGCATCTTCGGACCGTAGAGCGCGCGAGTGCCCTCTTTGGCCGCGTTCTTGAGCCGCAGCGCAATCGGGTCCATCTTAAGCTGAAGCGCCAGTTCGTCCATGGCAGACTCAACCGCGAAGGCCGAGAGCGGTGCGCCAGGCGCGCGATAAGCAGCGCACTTGGGACGGTTGGAGACGACGTCATAGCCCACGGCGCGTGCGTTTGGCACGTCGTAGCAGGCGAAGGCGGTCATGCAGCCAGGAATCGCCGGGGAGCCCGGGAAGGCGCCCGCCTGATAGGCCAGCTCGATATCGGCCGCCACCAGCGTGCCATCGTGCTTCGCGCCGAGCTTGACGTGCAGCACGCCACCCGAAGTGGGACCAGAGGCGCGGAAGACTTCCTCGCGGGTCATCACCATACGCACCGGCCGGCCTGACTTGCGCGAAAGCACCAGCGCGAGCGGTTCCAGATAAACAGTTGTCTTGCCCCCGAAGCCACCACCGATTTCGGCGGGGATGACGCGAATGGACGCGTCATCTAGCTTCAGCAGCTTGGCGCAGAACTCGCGAACCATGAACTGGCCCTGGCTGCTGCACCAGATGGTAGCCATGCCGTCGGCAGCGACGCTCGCCACCACCGCATGCGGCTCGATGTAGCCTTGATGCACGGGCTGGGTGGTGTATTTGCGTTCGATGACCACTTCGGCCTCGCCAAAGCCCTTGGCCACGTCGCCCAGCACGAACTCCGTGCGCGAGGCGATGTTGGAGGCCTTTTTCGGCGCTGGATCGACACCCGAGGTGATGAGGTCTTCGTGCAGGACCGGCGCGTCGTCGCGCATGGCGTCTGCCACGTCGATGACGTGCGGCAGGACTTCGTAGTCGACCTTGATAAGCGCAAGCGCCTCGTCGGCGATGGCCGTCGAGCTGGCGGCCACTGCGGCGACCGCGTGACCCTCATACAGCACTTTATCGCGCGCGATGGTGTTGCACGACACGTGCCGGTAGTTGACCGGGGCTTCGCCGCCCGCAACCACTTCGGACGGAAGGTCCGGGAAGTCGGCGGCAGTGACGATGGCACGTACACCCGGCAGCGCTGCAGCCGCGGAGGTATCGATGCTGCGAATTCGCGCGTGGGCATGCGGGCTGCGCAGCACCTTGCCGGTGATCATGCCGGGCAGCGTGAAGTCCGCGCCGTAGGTGGCCTGACCGGTGACCTTGTCGACACCGTCAGGACGAACCTGGCGTGTACCGACCCACTTGAACTTGTTGCCTTCATTACCCATGGCTCAGCTCCTCATGATGGCAGCGGCCTGTTGGACCGCCTTGACTATCTTGTCGTAGCCCGTGCAGCGGCACAGATTGCCCGCCAGCCAGAACCGGATTTCTTCTTCGTTCGGATCGGGGTTCTTCTCGAGCAGCGCCTTAGCGGCCACGATGATCCCCGGGGTGCAGATCCCGCATTGCAGGGCTGCTTCGTTCAGGAAGACCTGCTGCAGCGGGTGCAGGTTCCCACCCGCAGCCACGCCCTCGATGGTCTCAACCCGGCAGCCATCGACTTCCGCGCCCAGCACCAGACAGGAGCAGACCAGACGGTCGTCGACCATCACGCTGCAGGCGCCGCAGTCACCCGAGCCGCAGCCCTCCTTAGAGCCGGTGAAACCGAGCTCATCGCGCAGGACGTCGAGCAGGGTCTGCTGGGTTTCGCAGAGGAATTCGGTGGGTTCGCCGTTGATGACGGTGGAAACGTGATGCTTGCTCATGCCCTGCTCCTTGCGCGCTCGAGCGCAATCTTCGCGGCGCGTTTGGCAAGCACACCGGCGACATGGGTTCTGAATTCGATGGTGCCCCGCTTGTCGTTGATCGGCGCGCAGGCGGCGCGGGCAGCGGCCGCCATGGCGTCCAGCGCGGCGTCATCGACGCGCGTGCCGACCAGCGCCTTGCCGGCGGCCTCGACCAGCAACGCCCGCGGTGCAACGGCGCACAGGGAGACGCGCGCGGCCGTGCAGACACCCGAAGCATCCAGCACCAGATTCACCGCGGCACCGACCACGGCGATGTCCATTTCCGTGCGCGGGATGAAGCGCAGGTAAGCGTCGCCGCCCTTTGGCGCTTGGGCAGGAAGGTGGAAATCGACCAGAAACTCGCCTTCGGCCAGCGAGGTCTTGCCGGGCCCGACGACGACGGATTCGACCGGTACCTCGCGGCGACCCGCAGGACCGGCAATGGTGCAGCGGACGCCGGCGGCGATGAGGGCAGGCACGCTGTCGGCAGCTGGCGAGCCGTTGCACAGGTTACCACCCAGACTGGCACGCCCCTGAATTTGAGTGGAGCCGATGAGATTGGCACCCTCCACCACGCCGGGCCACATCCGGCGGAGCGCGGCGTGTTCACCCAGCGCAGCGCCAGCCACAGCGGCACCAATCCGGAAGCCACCATTCTCTTCCCGGATGCTCTGGAGCTCCGGGATGCGTTTGATATCCACGATGCCCTGGGCCTGTAACCGGCCGCTGCGGAGCTGGACCAGCAAATCGGTCCCGCCCGCGAGCACGCGGCGCCGGGTACCTGGCTGCTTAAGCAGTGCAACCGCCTCGTCCACCGTGGTGGGTTTGTTATATGTGAGCAAGAGAGCCTCCCCTCGGTCGGTTTGGTTATTTGCCCCTCTACCCGAGGGGACCGCCCGGGTTTGATGGGCCGGGCTTTCGGGCACTCGCGACCTGCGAGCCCCGCCTGTTTTTTGAATACCTGTTGATGTTATTCCCACGGGGCCGGGGAGACAAACGTCGGGGCAAAGAAACGCAATCAAATATCGCAACCGTCCGTGCCCTGTTAAGCCCACAACGGCCGGGTTCCCAAACGTGTCTAGCTATCGCGTGACCCGCGATGGCCATTCCCGGGCAATTCGCTAAACGCCTGCGTGCGCCGCACTTCCTGTTTGAACGCCCTGAAGCGGCACTTCAACAGTCCGGTGGGGGATAAATCAGGTTTTCGTTGTCTGCAGAGACAAATAGAGCTCGGCATAACGCGCGGCTACACGCCTTAAATCGTATTGGGCCGCGATGCGTTCCCGTGCGGCGCGACCCCGCGCAGTCTGGCCCTCCGGCCCCTCGTTGAGCAGGCTACAAATAGCTGCAGCCAAGGAATCTGGTTTCCGGGGCAGCACACTGAGGCCGGTGTCCCCGACTATCAGGGCCGAGTCCCCCACGTCTGTCACCGCGCAAGGAACCCCAGAGGCCATGGCCTCGCCGATCACGTTGGGAAACCCCTCCCCGTAGGCAGAGGACGACACCAGCAGGTCCAGGGCAGCGAAGACTTCTGGCGTGTCTCGTCGCGGCCCCAACAGGTGGACAGCATCGGCAAGCCGAGCCGCCCCGATCCAGTCTCTCAGTTGCGTATTCGTGGCATCCATGCCCAAGCCACACAGGAGAAAATGGCAATCCTGCCTTACGGCCCGTACCAAGGCTGCAGCTTCAAGGAATGTCCGAACGTCTTTCTGTGGGTCGAAGCGAGCCACCAAGCCCACTAGAGGGGCCATGGACGGGATCCCAAACTGCGTCCTTAGTGCAGCTCGAGCATCACGATCTGGACGGAACCGATTAAGGTCGAACCCGTTGGGAATGACAGAGATGATGCGGTCTTTGTAACCCAGAGTTCGGTGGACGGTCCGAGCGCGCTCTGAGCAGCAGATGATGTGGTCAGGGGCCAGATGGGAGAGCAGCGCTCCAGCGCGGGCAACCATCCGTGTCGCACGGCGGCTCAGGCGGGGGTCCAAGTCACTTTGGCGGATGTTCCAGACCAAGGTGGGTCGGCCTGCCAGCGGCGCTGCCAACGCGCCGACGAGGTCCGCGTGGTACATCCATGTTTGGACAAGATCAGGCTTGAACAGGCGCAG
>JBIKOF010000148.1:0-5240 GCA_044358205.1 Gammaproteobacteria bacterium
CAAGCACTCACGCTTCATCATCATCTGGGCATGCAATAGCGTGAGCACCAATCTCCACCACTGGCATATCGTGAAGGACGCGCAGCGTGCCGGCGCCAAGGTGGTAGTGATCGATGCCTATCGTTCTCGCACCGCGCGCGAGGCCGACTGGCATATCGCCCCGCGCCCCGGCACCGACGGGGCGCTCGCCATGGCGCTCATCCACGTGCTGATTGCAGAGAATCGCTGCGATGAGGATTACATCGCCCGCCACACCGTGGGCTTTGAAGCGCTGGCCGAACGCGCGGCCGCCCGCACACCCGAGTGGGCAGAAGCCATTACCGGGGTGCCGGCCGAGGATATCCGCACACTCGCGCGGGAATACGCAGCGGAAAAACGCTCGGCTATCCGCATGGGCGTTGCCTTGGAGCGCCACCACGGCGGCGGCCAGACCATCCGCGCGGTGTGTTGCCTGCCCGCCCTCACGGGCGCCTGGCGGGAAGTTGGCGGCGGCATTCTCGCCATGCCTGTTTGGGAACATCCCTACCGCTTCGATGAAATCTGCCGGCCCGACTGGATTCCGCAGGGTACCCGCGTCATCAACAATCTGCAGTTGGGGCGCCATCTCACCGGTCGTATTCCCATGGATCCTCCCATCCATGCACTGATGGTCTGGAACTCAAACCCTGTCACTCAAGCGCCCGAGACCGATCTCATCGTCGAAGGACTGCTGCGGGAGGATCTGTTTACGGTGGTCGCCGATCACTTCATGGTTGATACCGCGCGCTACGCCGACATCGTGCTACCCGCCGCAATGGGCGCTGAGATGGAGGACATCATCCTTTCGTGGGGACACAACTATCTCACCTACAACGCGAAATGCGTGGAGCCGCCAGGCGAAGCGCTACCCAATGCAGAGATTTTCCGCCGGCTCGCACGCGCCATGGGCTACACGGACGCACGTCTGCAATGGTCGGATGCCGAATGTCTGGAACACTTCATCGACTGGAATGCGCCCGCCTGCACGGGAATCACGCTGGCGCTGCTGCGCGAGAAGGGCTACGCCCACCTTGCTATTGGCGGTGCGGACGATCGCGCGCCCCATCGTGAGGGAAATTTCCCAACGCCATCGGGGAAGTGCGAATTCGTATCGAGCATCGCGGCGAACGGTAATTTTGTCGCGGGACCGTTTCGCCAGATGTATGCGGACATGCAGGGAGGAGAAACACTGGATGCCGTGCCGGATTATGTTCCGTGCCGCGAAAGCCCGGCTACCAACCCCACCCTCGCCGCACGCTATCCGCTCAACATCGTGTCACCCAAAAGCCATGGGTTCCTTAATTCCTGCTACGCGAACATCGAAAACAAACAGAAGAACCAGGGGCCGCAGTTTCTGCTCATCCATGCCCACGACGCAGAGCAACGTGGCATAGCAGACGGCGATACGGTGCGTGTGTTCAACGATCGCGGGGCCTTCGAAGCCGCTGCGCAAATAAGCGAGGACGTAAATCCCGGTGTGGTGGTGGCAACGCTGGGCTATTGGCGTCAGTTGAACCGGGGGACGGTCAATTCGATCAGTTCGGCCGAGTTCGTCAACATGGGGCACGCCCCAAGTTTTTCGGACAACCTGGTCGAAGTGGGCCGGCTGGGGTAAGTGCCCCCAGCCGGTCGCGGCCTAAAGCGGCGGGCGCCGCTTGTGCCAAGCGGTCGCGCGCTGGAAAGCCCAGCCCGCACGCACCAGCAGATCTTCGGCGAAGTGCGGCGCCACGAATTGAAAGGCAACCGGCACCCCGTCGGCAGTCTGTCCACCCGGCAGGGTGAGGGTGGGGCTGCCGGTGAGGTCGAACGGGCAGGTGTAGCGCAGCAGGCCCGTCAGCAAATCGACGTCTTCGCCCAGCTTGGACATGAAGGCGCGGGTGGGCGCGGCCTGCGACATGGCTGGGACGAGCACCAAATCCACTGACTCAAAGACACCCCGCACCCGCCCCGTCAGATCTGCGCGGCGCAGGGCGAGCTTCTGGTAATCCATGGCACTCATTGCGCGCCCCATGTCGATGAGGGCTGCGAGTCCCGGGCCGTACTCAGCGCGCCGCGCAGGGAAGGTCGATTCATGGGCGACGGCCGTTTCTACCGCACACAGCGGCGTCCAGTCGGCGATCGCCTGCGCAGTTTCGGGGAACGCGATTTCCTGCACGGACGCCCCACAAGTTTCGACGACCTTGAGCACCTCGCGCATCACGGCTTGGGTGGTGGCATCCACGAGATCAATGGCCCACGCAGGGTCAATGCCCACGCGCAAGCCCTCCAGTCCCCGCGTCATGCTCGCCAGATAATCCGGCACTGGCAACGGGACCGCCGTGGGGTCCCGTGGATCCGCCCCGGCAATGGCGCCCAACATGGCTCCGCAGTCCGCGGCCGAGCGCGTCATGGGTCCGATGTGATCGAGAGACGCTGCAAGTTCGAAGGCACCGTAGCGACTGACGCGCCCCCAAGTGGGCTTGAGCCCCGTGATGCCGTTGGCCGCGGACGGGAAACGGATGGAGCCCCCGGTATCGGTGCCGATGGACCCGAAACAAAGCCCGGAGGCGGTGGCCACCCCCGATCCGCTCGAAGAGGCACCGGACCAAAGCGCCGCGCCCCAGGGGTTGGCCGGCGGCGTCACTGCCGGATGGTGATCGGCGAAAGCCCCTTCGGTCTGCTGTAATTTTCCAAGGATCACGGCGCCTGCTTCGCGCAAACGCTGGACAACGGTCGCATCCTCGGTGGGGACAAAGTCGCGCAGAATCGGCATGCCGTGGGAGGTGGGCACACCCGCCGTCCATAGCAGATCCTTTACCGCAAGGGGCACACCATGCAGCGGCCCGCGTGCCTTGCCAGCCGCAATTTCGGCATCGGCGCGCCGCGCCTCCGATAGCGCAGAGGTTTCCATGAGCGTCACGTAGCTGTGCAGCGCCGGATCGAGCGCGGCGATGCGCGCCAGCAGCGCGCGCGTCACTTCGTCCGAAGAGCGGTCGCGGGACTGGATTTGCCTGCCGATCTCGAGCAGATCGAGAGAGTGAAGTGCCTGGTCGCCCATGGTCGTCTCCGGTTCGGTGAGTGGGACATCATCGTGCCGACCGGCCCGGGTCCGTCAAGGGGCGGCTTCAGCTTTGCAGGGGTGTCCCCTATCATCGCCGCGTACTCTTTTTGCGAAAAACCGGAGCGCGCATCGATGGCCGATCAGACCAAGATCCTGCTGGACGAGCGGGACATGCCGACACGTTGGTACAACATCGTGCCCGACCTGCCGGTGCCGCCCCCACCCCCGCTGCATCCAGTCACCCACCAGCCAGCGGTGGCCGAGGATTTCGCGGCAATCTTCCCGCGCGCGCTCATCGCCCAGGAAATGAGCACCGAGCGTTACATCGATATTCCGGGTGCGGTGCTCGATGTCTACCGCTTGTGGCGACCGAGCCCGCTGTTTCGTGCGCATCGGCTGGAGAAGATGCTCGATACGCCGGCCCGCATCTATTACAAGTACGAGGGCGTGAGCCCCGCGGGCTCGCATAAGCCCAATACTGCGGTTCCGCAGGTTTGGTACAACGCGCAGGAAGGTGTGCGCCGGCTCACCACCGAAACCGGCGCCGGGCAGTGGGGTAGCTCACTGGCATTTGCCTGTGCCCAATTCGGCCTGACCTGCGAGATCTGGCAGGTTGCAGCCTCCTATCGCGCCAAACCGTATCGTCGGACGATGATGGAGATTTGGGGTGGCAAAGTATATCCGAGCCCGTCTAACGTCACCGCCTTCGGACGCGAACTGCTGGCGGCCAATCCCGATCATCCGGGTTCGCTAGGCATCGCCATCTCTGAAGCGGTGATGGAAGCGGCAGCAGACCCGCATGCGCGCTACACCTTGGGCAGCGTGCTCAATCACGTGCTGTTGCATCAGACCATCATTGGCGAAGAAGCGCTGCTGCAACTGGCGCAGATAGGCGAAACCCCGGATGTGTTGGTGGCGTGCACGGGGGGTGGCTCCAACTTCGGAGGGCTCGCGTTTCCGTTCCTGCGCGAGAAGCTCGCGGGACGCATCAACACCGTCATCCGCGCGGTGGAACCCTCGGCCTGTCCCAGCCTGACCAAGGGGGAGTATCGCTACGACTTTGGGGATACCGCGGGCCTGACGCCGCTGATGAAAATGCACACCCTGGGCCACAGCTTCATCCCGGAGCCCATTCACGCAGGCGGTCTGCGCTATCACGGCATGGCACCGCTGGTGTCGCATGTGTATGCCCAAGGCCTGGTGGAGGCCATCGCCATTCCGCAAACCGAATGCTTCGCGCGCGCCGTCCAGTTCGCCCGCAGCGAAGGCATCGTGCCGGCACCGGAGCCCACGCACGCCATTGCCGGGGCCGTACGCGAAGCGCTTGCGTGCCGCGAGCGCGGGGAATCGAAGGTCATCCTGACCGCGCTCTGCGGACACGGGCACCTCGATCTCGCCGCCTACGACAAATACCTGCGCGGCGAAATCGAGGACCTCGACCTTCCGGAATCCGCGATTGCGGAAGCCATGAAGGCCGTACCCGAAATTGCCTGAGGGTCAGCCGCCGAAGTTGGGATAGTCCGTATAGCCCTTCGCGCCGCCCATGTAGAAAGTCTCCTGGTCCGGCGCGCTCAGGGCATGCCCCTGACGGAAACGGCTTACCAGATCTGGATTGGCGATGTAGGGCACCCCAAACGCCACCGCATCGGCTGTGTGGGCATCGATGGCGGCTTCGGCCATCTCGCGCGTATAGCCGTTGTTGGCGATGACGGACTGGCCACCTGCCTGCCGGAACGCAGTCTTCAAGGCCTCAAAATCCACATCTGTGCGCGCATCGCGCCGTCCACCCGTTTCACCCTCGATGAGATGCAGATAAGCGAGCTTGCGTCGACCCAGTTCGCCCGCGACATGAGCGAACAGCGCCTGTGGCGCGGAATCATCGATGTCGTTGAAGGTGGAGCCGGGTGACAAGCGAACACCCACACGGTCTGCGGGATAAACCGTGGTTACAGCATCCACCACTTCCAGCAGGAAGCGTGCGCGATTGGCGAAACTGCCACCGTACCCATCGGTTCGATGATTGGTCTTGTCGCGCAGGAACTGATCGAGCAGGTAACCGTTTGCGCCATGCACTTCCACCATATCGAAGCCGGCGGTGCGGGCATTGGAAGCAGCCGTGCGATAGGTTTCGACCAGCGCTGCGATTTCTTCCACTTCCAGCGCCCGCGGCAGAGACACATCC
>JBIKOF010000149.1:0-5216 GCA_044358205.1 Gammaproteobacteria bacterium
CGCGCACGCCCCCGATACGCAGGCCCTCGCGCTGGCCCAAGGTGTAGTAGAAAACACCTTCATGTTCACCGAGAACCCGCCCATCGAGACTGCGGATGAGTCCGGGCTGCGCGGGGAGGAAGCGGCTCAGAAAGCTTCTGAAGCGCTGCTCTCCGATGAAGCAGATGCCGGTGCTGTCTTTCTTGTCGTGCGTGACCAGACCAAGGTCGCGGGCCCTCGCACGCACTTCCTGTTTTGGCAGCTCACCCACAGGAAACAGGCTCGCGGCAAGTTGCGTCTGACCGAGCGTGTACAGGAAGTAACTCTGGTCCTTGCCGGGATCGAGTCCCTTGAGCAACTGATAGCCCCGTTTCGAGCGCCCGATCCGGGCGTAGTGACCGGTTGCGATGAACGCGCCTCCCACGGTGCGAGCATGGGCGAGAAAGGCTTTGAACTTGACCTCCCGGTTGCAAAGGATGTCCGGGTTGGGCGTGCGGCCGCGGGCGTACTCCGCGAGAAAATCCTCGAACACCCCATCCCAGTACGCTTGGGACAGATCAACCGTGTTGAGGGGAATACCCAGACGTTCGCACACGGCCAGCGCGTCCGCCACGTCATCCTCCCACCGGCAGTGTCCTGCGTCTGTGGGTTCGTTCCAGTTCTTCATGAACACTGCGGACACTGCGAGCCCAGCGTCGCACAGGCGCGCTGCCGTCACCGACGAGTCCACACCGCCCGAAAGCCCAACGACGACCGGTGTGCCTGGTGGCGGGAGTGACTCAGCCAAAGCGCAGATCCTGAATGATCGAAAGTGGGTAGCGCTGGCCCGCGAGGTAATCGTCTATGCAGCGTAGAACGAGCGGACTTCGGTGTTTATGGGCTTCGGTCGCAAGCTCATCGCGGGTAAGCCAAACCGTGCGCACGATTTCCTTGTCGAGGGTCCGCGTGGGCTCATGGGACAGCAGCCGGCCGTGGAAACAGAAACGCAGATAGGTGCGTTCGATGCCGGGCGGTTCGATGAGATAGATCCCGACAAGCCCCAGCGGCTCGATATGCCAGGCGCTTTCTTCCAATGTTTCGCGGCATGCCGCCTGCAGCAGCGTTTCACCTGGGTCGAGGTGTCCTGCGGGCTGGTTGTAGACCAGTCGTCCCTGATCTTCTTCTTCGACCAGCAGAAAGCGACCATCCCGCTCGAGCACCGCAGCCACCACGGTATTCGGTTTCCACAACTCGTTATGCATGTTCACTGCTTTATGACCTCGGGTTTGTCCCACGGACCCTTGATGGTGTATTCCTGCTGCAGAAACTTATCCATCTGCTCCGGCACTTCATCGAAGACCTGCTGACCTAGATAAATCGCGGCACCTGCGCCAATGCCCGCTGGACCGAAGACCGCGCTTGCGAGCGGTATGCTTTTGGACAGGGCGGGGGTCACCGTCGCGCGTTGGTCATAGTCGCGTGCGGCGAGTCCAATGCGTCCGCGCACCTCCACGCGCGAGGAGGGCCCTTCCATGAACAGGGTATTCGTGTAGGCGTTGCCGGCCTTCAGTCTGAACCAACCTTCGATGCGATCGAAGGCATAGCCCTTGCGGTAGAGGTCGGCGAAGTCAAAAGACAGACGCCGCGGCAGGGTCTGCACGCTGAGCAATCCAAACAAACGCCCGCTGCCGGGTTCGATGTCCAGCAGCTGCCCCTTACGCACCTTGAGGCCCAGACTGCCGTCCAGCTTTTCGAGCGTGAAATCTCCTGGGGTACCAGGCCAACCCGCTTCGATTTCGAGCACGGTCCGCCCGCCGGACACGGCTCTTGCGTCGTACCCGAAATCTTTCAGCATTGGTGCGAGCTCATCCGCCTTGACCTTGATACTGAAGTGCGAGGTGTCGGCGTCCTGTTGGCGCGTCCAGCTGCCGCGGGTCTTGATCTGGGCGGCCGGCGTCTGGAATACCAGCGCATCGAGGCGCAAGCCTTCGGCAATTTTCGAGGTGGCGAGCGAGGCCTGGCCAAGATTCATGGCACCGTAGTGAAAGGAGGCGCAGGCCATCACGAGCGGTGGGAGATCGCGCGGGTCCATCGCGCTTCTCCCGCCGTCGGGTCCGGGCTGCCGGGCGCCGCTGCGGCGCATCCACAGGCGCTCCAGATTGAGCACCAAGGGCCCTCCGGCCGGGCCATGGGGCGCTAGCACCAGACCGGCGACCTGCGGGCTTTCGACGGTGATGCGCCACGCGGCTTCTTCGCGTACACCGTTCAGACTCACCGTGGGGAACTGTTGGCCCAGTGTGGTCAGCTGCTCGGTCTGCAGGCTGAAACGAGTCGGTAGGGCGGCGGTATCGCCTGCAGATTGGCGCAGCAGGGCAAGCCAGGGACCGAGTGCCAGTTCCGGCAGTTCCCCATGCAAGTGGATGCCAGGCTCTGTCAGACTGGCTTGTGCGTCGGGACCGAATGCGAGATCGAGCTGGGCCATGCGTCGGCCTGAAGTGTTCGCTTCCGTGCGAACCGTGGCATTTAGCAAGTCGCCGAGCTGAACGTGCGTGATGGCATCGCTGTCCTTGGGAATGACGCCGTAGGGCATCTCCAAGGTAAAGGGGAGCGAGCTGCCCGCGCTCTTGCGCAGCGGGGATGGCAGGTCCAGCGCCACGCCGACGAGATCGGAGTCGAGATTCAAACGGCGAGCTTCCACCGGACCGCTCAAGCGGGCGCGCCACGCAAGGGTTCCGTCGATAAGGGGTTCGACGCCCACCGGCGCAAGCAGTTTTGCGACCATCGGCGCGCGCCGCTGAAGCTCGTTCAGCAGTTCGTCTCGCGTTGCTGTCCCTGTCAGCGTGAAGCTCGGCGCAGGGCGCTGGTTGGCATCCAGCACATTGCCGACTTCGATGCCGACCGCGCGAGTGCCAAGCCGCGCGCTGAGTGCTTCGCCGCTCCAGCCTTCGGGCGCAAAGGAGATAACGCCATTCAGTTCCGTGAAGCGCAGGCCGCCCGGAGATGTCTGCAAGGTGTTGTCTTCAAAGTTGATCCGCCCACTCACATCGCGACGCATCCCTTTCTTCAAGCCGAGGCGCATGTCGAGATCGAGATCCACTTCGCCCTCTAGCGTGAGCGGGGAGAGCGAGGGCACGCTGCGCGATGCGAGCGGACTATTTTTGAGCGTGGTGAGGACATCGGGGAGCCGCGCGCGGATACGTCCCTCGACCGTCATCACGGGCTCGGGGTGAAAGAGATCGGGTAACTCGAAGTGGGCGCTTTCCAACGGAGAATCGCCGAAACGCGCCGCCGACAGGCTGCCACTGAGGGTGCGCCCCGCGATAGCGACGTCGCCGTTGACGGCCTTGGCACTGGGCCAGTCTTTCGAATACTTGAGTTCGGCATCCTCCACCGCGAACTGTGCCCAGAATCTGCCGTCCTCCGCGTCGGACCAGGGAAAGTCCTTTAAAGCACCCTTCAATACGATGCCGGCCCCGCGTAATACGCCCTGCGGGAAAGCCTTGCGCAGCCAGCGTTCGCCACCAGGTTTTAGCGCCCCGGTGGGGACCAGACTCTGGAGTCGGGAGAGATCGCCGGTTCCCAGATCAACGCGCACATCGACAACGCTGGATAGGCCAGCTTTCCGTGCAACGTGGCCTTTGGCATGCGCCAACAGGCTGTTAAAGACTCCGCCAAAAGACCCGTTAATTTCGACGTCGCCATTGGTCTTGGCCGATACGTCGAACGCGGCATCGGCATGTTCGGCGATGAGGGGTTCGACGAGGCGCGGATGGCGGACGGTCACAGCCGCCAGGCTGCCCTGTGCGAAGCTGTGCCAGCCTCCGTCGTCCTTGCGAAGGCCTGCACGGAGATCCCTCAGCCCCCCTGTGACCTGCCCTGAATCCGATGTTTCAGCGGCCCTGAACATGCGCTGCAGTTCCGCGACAAGCGAAAGAGGCACCTGATCTGCCACCAGATGGGTCTCGGGCCAGCCCTTCACGACCGCGGTTCGATCGATCCCTAGCCGCCAGTCGATCGGCGCACCCTCGGGCTTTTCAGGATGCCAGAGACGAATTGCCTGCGCGTCGATCCGCGACGGCGCGAACGACACGAGGGCCTGCCCCCCCCATCCGGCAAGAGGTGACGGCGATGCCGCGTCGTCCGCGCGCGTCGAGAGTTCGGTGAGCGTGATCGCGAGGCGAACAAGCCCATTGCCCGTGCGACCAAGCTCCAGCCAGAGGTTGCTTCGCACTGTCTCGAGCGTCGATGACAGACCTGCGCTGCGTATCGCCGCAAGCAAATTGAAAGAGGTCGCCGAGAGCCGCAGCCGTGCCGCAGGATGGGCGGGATCGCCCTGCGGGAGTTCTGCCTGCAGACGCAGCGCCCCGGCCAGATCTCCGAGCTCATCGAGCGCTCCGTCGATTCGAACCACGTCATCTTCATGACTGAGGATCAGATCGAGCGCCTCGGTGTGCAACGCCGGGAATCGCTCCGCTTCATCCCGAAGCGTGAGCCGGGTGTTCTCGAGGGCTAGCCCATCCTGTTTGAGCAACCAGCGCAGCACGCGCGGGTCCTGAGCCGGGAAACCTTCCACGCGAATCTGTCCAGCGCGGGTTACCAGCAATTTGAGATCGAGTTCCGAGAGCCGTAGGTGACCAAACTGCAGCCCGCCGGCGCGCAAGCTTGCGACAAGGTCCAGTCGTGCCTCGGCATGTTCGAAACGCAGGATCGGTGTGCGGTCTTGTGTGCTGCGCAGTACTCGGACGTCGTCACCAATCAGCGACGGCAGACCGCGGTGCCAAGCGAGTTGAAGTTGGCCCACCTCGACCGGCATGCCGAGCCGGGCGCTGGCGCTGGCCTCTATGGCCTCGATGTCGGCCACTAAACGTGGAAGGATCAGGCGTAGGGCAACTGAGCCGGTTGCAGTGAGTACAAGCAGGCCTGCAAGAAGGGCCTGGGCGATCCTCAGCCCGTACTTGATTGAAATCGGCATGCCGTCTCGACGAGGCTAGAGCAGCACGACGTCGTACTGTTCCTGGGTGTAGGTCGTTTCCACCTGGAAGCGAATGGGGATGCCGATGAATTCCTCGAGCTCAGCCACGCTGGTCGATTCTTCATCGAGCAGCAGATCCACCACGTTCTGGGCCGCCACCACCAGAAGCCGACGGGCATCAAACTGACGCTGCTCGCGCAGGATTTCCCGGAAAATTTCGTAGCAAACGGTCTCCGCGGTTTTGATGGATCCGCGGCCACTGCACGTGGGGCAGCTTTCGCACAGC
>JBIKOF010000150.1:0-5211 GCA_044358205.1 Gammaproteobacteria bacterium
GCGGCGATAGAGACGATTCCGTCGCGACCCCTGGTCCCGCACCTCGACAACTTCATGTAGACCGGCTTCGGCCAGACGCCGAGTCATTTCCTCGGCGTTTGCCATACCGGTCGTGCCTTCCACTTCCATCAACACCGATCGGACTTCGGGCAGCGTGCGCACGGCACCCCGGATGATGTCGCATTCGATGCCATCGACATCGATTTTCAAATGATCTGGCGCTGGCAGGGCGAAGACATCGCGGAAATCGTCGATGGAGAATGCCGGGACGGTCTGTGCAAAGACGGGTTCAAAGGCACCAGCGGTGTTTTGCGCGGCACCGAGTGCGTTGCTGCCGTGTCCGGCATCCATATGCCGCATATACAGACTGGGCAGGCCGCGGCCCGCGCCCAGCGCCACGCACAGTGGCTTCACCCGCTCGCCCATGCCATTGAGCGCGATGTGGTCGACCAGCGTGCCGAAGTTGAAGCCGGAGGGTTCGAATGCGAAGACCGAGATATGTGGGTCAAGTGCCGCGTAGAGCGAATAAACGCCAATATTTGCCCCAACATCCCACAGGGTTTCGCCGGGACTGAAACCGTCGATCCAGGCCAGGGTTTCCGGCTCGTCGGTGTGAAAGCGGGCCACGGCGCTTGCCAGGAAGGATCCCCTGAGCTGGTGGAAGTGCAGGGTGCCGCGGGCGCTGACCACCTCGGCCAGATCGAGGCGTTCCAAGCGTTGCACAACCCGCGCGAGTACCCGCCGCTGCTGCCGCGCGCTGAGCGGCGCCACGAGCGTTCTCACAACGCCGGTAACCAGACGTGCAATCGTTCTGCTCATGGGGTCGGAGTATACCGACACGCAACCGGTCTGCACGCCCTATGCCGCTCCCCGGCCCGGTGGCACAATGCCCGGCTCGGGAAAGCCCGAGGTTTCCCACCCCTATTCGAACACCAAGGAGAACGATGTGACGATCAAGGCCGGCGACACGATGCCTGCGGGCAGCTTTGGAATCATGACCGACAAGGGACCGGGACAGCTCACCAGCAGCGACCTGTTCGATGGCAAGAAGGTGGTGCTGTTTTCCGTGCCCGGTGCGTTCACCCCCACCTGCTCGGCCAAGCACCTGCCGGGCTTCCTGGAAAATCTGGACGCGCTGAAGGCCAAGGGTGTCGACACTGTGGCCTGCCTCGCCGTCAACGACGCCTTCGTGATGGGCGCTTGGGGTAAGCACAGCGGAGCCGAAGGCAAGATCACCATGCTGGCCGATGGCAACTGCGTTTACACCAAGGCGCTGGGTCTTGAACTCGATGCCTCCGGGTACGGAATGGGTCAGCGCGGCCAGCGTTTCGCGCTGGTGGTCGAGAACGGCGTTGCCAAGCACGTCTTCATCGAAGCGCCAGGCGAGTTCAAGGTCAGCGCCGCCGATCACGTGCTCGCGAACCTCTGAGTGCTGCTCCGGGTTGGAACGCCTTCGCGTTCCAACCCGGGAATCCCCGCCCGCCGAGCCATGGAAGCACCGCTCGATCCTACGGGTTTCGATGCGACCGAATTCCGTCGGGAAGCGGACGCCTTTCTGGGCTGGATAGCCCGCTACTTCAGCGAAGTCGAAAATTTCCCGGTGCGCTCCCGCGCGAGGCCGGGTGAACTGCGCACTGGATTACCACCCGCACCTCCGGCGTGCGGGGAATCGTTCGACGCCATTCTGGAAGACCTCGATCGCCTGATTGTGCCCGGTCTCACCCACTGGCAGTCCCCCAATTTCTACGCCTACTTCCCGGCCAACGTGTCCGTGCCTTCGCTCATGGGCGAGTTGGTGTCCTCCGCGCTAGGGGTGCAGGGCATGCTGTGGATCACGAGTCCGGCCTGCACCGAACTCGAAACCCACATGCTCGACTGGCTCGCCCAGGCCTGTGCGATACCCACACGTTTCGATTCTCGCGGGCTGGGTGGCGGCGTGCTGCAGGACTCCGCCTCGAGTGCGGTGCTGTGCGCCCTTCTTGCCGCGCGTGAGCGCGCCAGCGAGGGGCGTGCGGGCGAGGAGGGGTGTGATGGTCGCGGCGTTGTCTACGGCTCCAGCCAGACACATTCATCACTCGACAAGGCCGTGATGGTCGCGGGCCTGGGACGACGGCACTTGCGTAAGCTCCCGGTGGATTCCAGCTATGCATTGGTGCCTGAAGCACTGCGTGTCGCGCTGGCCGCGGACCGGGCTGCCGGACTCACGCCGACGATGGTATGCGCGACCGTGGGGACCACTTCTACGCTGGCGGTTGACCCTCTGCTCGAAATCGGACGCATCTGCCAGGCCGAGGGCGTGTGGTTTCATGTGGATGCTGCCCTTGCCGGCAGCGCTACTGTATGCCCCGAATACCAGCCGTTGCTGGAGGGTCTGGAATTCGCGGACAGCTATTGTTTCAATCCCCACAAATGGCTGCTCACCAATTTTGACTGCAGTGCGCTCTATGTCGCCGACCGACGTTGGCTGGTAAACGCCCTTAGCATCACCCCGGAATATCTGCGCAACACGGCCAGCGACAGTGGCGCCGTCATCGATTATCGCGACTGGCAGATCCCGCTCGGACGACGCTTTCGCGCGCTCAAATTGTGGTTCGTCCTGCGTCGCTTCGGGCTGGAGGGACTGCGGCGCCATATCCGCCAACAGGTCGCGATGGCTACGCAATTTGCGGCGCATGTCCGCTCCGACCCGCGCCTCGAGCTCGTGGCAGAGCCGCGTCTGAATCTGGTGTGCTTTCGCTACCGCGGGGATGATGACATCAATCGCCGCCTGCTCGACGCACTCAACGAAGGCGGTGGCATGTATCTCTCCCACACCTTGCTCGACGGGCGCTTCGTGCTGCGTTTCAGTACGGGTCAACCGCGGACGGCTGCGCGCCACATCGATAAAGCCTGGCGCACCTTGCACGCCGCTTTGACCCAGGTACTGGCAGACCGAAGCCATGGCTGAACTCCCAAGTGCACGGCCCTGGGCGGCCCTGCTCATCCTGCTCTGGCTGGGGGCTGTCCTTGTGCTGGCGGGACGTGCAGCCATTGGAAGTGAAGCGTCCACGGCCGCCCGCTTGCTTGCGCGCCTGAAAGCTGGGGATACCGCGATCGACTTTCGCGTGCTGCGCCTTGCGGGGACCTCTACCCGCCAAGCGAAGAACGACATCGGGCAAACGAGCCACTGGCGTAAGACCACTCTGCAGGCGCTGGAAGCCCGCCGGGTGGATGAAGCGGCGACGCTGATCAGCGAATGGCTGGCGGCGGATTACCTCAATCCCTTTGCGCACCTGGGCGCGCAGCGTGCGCATGCCATGCGGGGAAACGCGCCCGAGGCGGCTTTTCATCAGCGGGTTGT
Source organism: Gammaproteobacteria bacterium (assembly GCA_044358205.1). Classification (GTDB taxonomy): domain Bacteria; phylum Pseudomonadota; class Gammaproteobacteria; genus CAIKBL01. Next base: position 3,341 of record JBIKOF010000150.1, read on the forward strand.
GGAAGGTCTCTACGACTCTATCTGTGTCGTAGGCGAGGGGCTCTCGCCGGCGAATCCGTGTCCAGTGGTTTCTGCGGATGAAATCCACTACTACCTGGCGCGGCACCGCTATGAAATTGGCGATAGGCGCGAGGAAGTCTGTGGTGCGCTGCCTTGCCTGGTATTCGAGGTACGTGCTCCCGACGGCCTGATGCTCGTCGATCTGTATTTCGATATCTCCCGCTTGCCGAGCGTGCGTGCCCGAGTGCCCTGAGGCGTTTAACAGCAGCGCCGCACGCCGTTCCAGCGTCTGGCCGTCTCTTCCCGAAAGAATTGGGCGCGGCTAAGGGGAGCGCCTGCTCCCGAGTGCGCGTGTTGCCAGTGTGCGAGATAGCGCGCGTAGGCCTCGTCACCGTTGAGGTGGGCAAGCCAGGCTTTGAGTGCATCCAGAACGCGCGCGCGCGCCGGACGGCCTTCTTCCGGTGGACATTCGTTCGCAGCAGGGGACGGCATGGGCGTCACAGTCTCTAGCCTGCCGCGTGCGCCGCGCGCACATAGGCCGCCTCGGTTGTGCTGGCGGCAGCGCCGCTTCGTACATGTCGCCAGCACACCCGTAACATGTCGAAAACTACGATCCACGCGAGCAGCATCAGCAGGATCGTGAGCGACGCATTGAGCCTGTCGTTGAATATGAGCTGGGGGGCCTGCGCAGCCAATTCCGGCGGTAGCACGCCGGCTGCCAGTTTATCTGCGAGATCTCGCGCATGCGCGAAGAAGCCGATGCGTGGTGCGGGATTGAAAAGCTTTGCGAATGCCGCAGTGGTTGTAACCACCAGCAGCCACAGCAAGGGTAACCCCGTCACCCATGCATAGCGCAGCCGCCCGGACTTCACCAGGATGGTGCTGACGATACAGAGCGCCATCGCGGCCAGCATCTGGTTAGCGATTCCGAACAAGGGCCACATGCTGTTGATGCCCCCGAGCGGGTCGATGGTACCCATGTAAAGAAAATAGCCCCATGCAGCGACCACCAGAGCACTCGTAAACAGTACGCCCGGATACCAGCTGGTGCGTCCAAGTGCCGGGACGAGATTGCCCAGAAAGTCTTGCAGGATGAAACGCGCCACGCGGGTTCCCGCGTCGAGTGTGGTGAGAATGAACAAAGCCTCGAACATGATGGCGAAGTGATACCACAGCGACAAAAGTTCCGGACTCGAGACTCTGGCGAATAGATGCGCCATCCCCACCGCAAGGGACGGGGCACCGCCGGTGCGGGCGAACAGGGTGGTTTCGCCCATCTCCCGTGCCAGCGATTCCATTTGCGCCACTGTGACCGGAAAACCCCAGCCGCTGATCGTGGCCACCGCATCCACGGCACTGGCGCCCACTACGCCTGCGGGACTGTTGATGGCGAAATAGACCCCGGGCTCCAGCACGGTTGCGGCAATCATGGCCATCACTGCGACGAAGGACTCCATCATCATGGCGCCGTAGCCAATCATGCGGGCGTCCGCCTCGTTCATCAGCAGCTTGGGCGTGGTGCCCGAGGAGATCAGTGCATGAAAGCCGGAGATGGCCCCGCAGGCAATGGTGATGAACACGAAGGGAAACAGCGGCCCGGAGAAAATGGGCCCTGTGCCATCGATGAAGCGCGTGACGGCAGGCATCTGCAGGCTGGGCCGTAAGGCGACGATGGCGAGCGCCAGCGCTGCGATGGTGCCGACTTTCATGAAGGTCGACAGATAGTCACGCGGCGCCAGCAGCATCCACACGGGCAGCACTGCCGCGCAGAAGCCATAGCCGATAATTGCAAGTGCCAAGGTGGGTGCGTCGTGGTCGAACCACTGGCGCAGGTGAGGCATGCCATCGATCCAGCCACCACCGGCAACCGC
>JBIKOF010000151.1:0-5204 GCA_044358205.1 Gammaproteobacteria bacterium
TCTTTTTCTTACCCATGCCCTTCTCGATCCCCAGCTCGACAAAGGCAAGGCACGTCATCAACAGGCCGATCCTGACATTCCGCTGCGGGTAGTAGACCGCACGACCGATGGCCTCATTGTCCATGGTGTGAAGCGAATCGCGACGGCGGCCCCCTACGCCGATGAGATTCTGGTTTGGCCGTTCCCACCCACCTTTCAACCCGGTGAAGAAGCTTATGCCAACGTCTTTTCCATCCCGATGAATACCCCGGGACTCAAGACGCTCTGTCGGCCTTCATTTGCCGCCTTGGATGGGCTGCGCGGGAATCATCCGCTTTCATCGCGTTTCGATGAAATCGATGCCACCGTCGTTTTCGATCACGTGCTCGTGCCCTGGGATCGTGTCTTCCTGCACGAAGACAGCGGGCTGCTCAACCGCATGTATCGCGAGTCGCGGATGCGTGAAATGACGGCGCATCAGACCAACGCGAGACTCGAGGCCAAGATGGGTTTCGTCTACGCCCTCATCGCTCGCATGGTTGAAATTTCCGGTTACGCGCAAAAGAGCGATATGATGGAGATGCTGGGGGAGGCGGTCGCTTGTCTCGAGGTTATCCGCAGCACCACGCGTTCGGCCGAAGAACAAGCGACCGCCGATCCCGAAAACGGGGTGCTCTACCCCGATCTCTTCGCTCTGCAAGCGGGGCGCGCACTCGGTCCCGTGTTCTATCCCAAACTTATCAATATGCTGCGGCGTGTCGGTGGCGGTGGGCTCATCCAGTTGCCTGTCAGCCTCGCCGAATTCGATTCCCCGATTGGCGAGGCGCTCGAGCAGTCGCTGCGTGGCGCGGGCGTTTCGGGTCAGGAGAAGGCGCGTGTTTTCAAGCTGGCATGGGATCTCTGCGGTACAGAATTTGGCGCGCGCCACGAACTGTATGAGATGAACTACGCCGGCGAACGCGGGGCCTTGCTTGCTGGAATCCAGCGCGAATATGGCCGGAAGCAGTACTATTCGGCACAGCTTGATCGCCTTCTGGAGGCCTCATGACTCGCAGCTTCTGGCAAGATTTTCGTGCCGGCTCTTTTACGCAGGGTTATCTCGATGCCGCTGGTATCCGCACGCGCTACCTGCATGCCGGTGATGGTCGCAAGCCACCTCTTATCCTGTTGCATGGCACGGGTGGGCATGCCGAGTGCTACTCGCGGAATCTGCTGGCGCACGGAGAACATTTCGATACATGGGCCATCGACCTGATTGGTCACGGGTACAGCGACAAGCCCGCTCACCCCTATGAAATCCCAACTTACGTAGAGCATGTCCGCGCCGTGATGGATACGTTGGGATTCGATCGCGCGCACCTCTCCGGAGAATCTCTCGGCGGGTGGGTCGCTGCGCGCTTCGCGCTGACTTATCCCGACCGAACCGGACGCATCGTACTTAACACGACCGGCGGGGCCACGATGAATCCCGCGGTCATGGAGCGTATCAAGACGCTCACCATGGCCGCCGTCCGCAATCCGGATTGGGACACCGTCAAGGCCCGACTCGAATGGCTGATGGCCGATCCGGCGACAGTCACTGACGATCTCATTGCCTGCCGCCAAGCCATCTACAGGGCACCGGGCATGCTTGAAGCCATGCCGCACATCCTGTGCTTGCAGGAACCGGAGATTCGCCAGCGCAATAATCTCCGCGATGACGAATGGCGTGCCATCAATGCGCCGGCACTGGTGTTGTGGACGGACAAGGATCCCACGGCGGCGGCAGAGGTTGGTGAGCGGCTCGCCTCACTCATACCTTCTGCCGAGTTTGCGCTCATGAAAGGATGCGGACACTGGCCGCAATTCGAAGATCCGGAAACCTTCAATGCCCTGCACCTGCGGTTCCTGAAAGGCGCGTGAGATGCCACTCGTCGGACTCTGCGCCTCGCACACCCCGCTCAAGGACCGCTTCGACCCCGGGGCAGAGGTTCGAACAGCGGTGGATGCCAGCCTCGCTGAAGCCCGTGACTGGGTTGCCGACTTCGCGCCAGAGCTGGTGGTGATATTCGGACCCGATCACTTCAATGGTTTCTTCTATCGCTTGATGCCGTCCTTTTGCATCGGCGCGGCAGCCGATTCCCTGGGCGACTGGGACACGCCGGCCGGTGCCTTGCCAGTTGCGACGAATCTGGTGGAAGAACTCGTTCCGGCACTGCATGAAGCGGGGGTTGATGTGGCGCTCTCCTATCGGATGGAAGTGGACCATGGTCTTGCCCAGGGTCTGCAGCTTCTGTTCGCCTGGGATCAACTGCCTCCGGTGGTGCCCGTGTTCATCAATTGTGCGGCACCGCCGCGCCCGCCCATGTCCCGCGTAATCGCGCTCGGTGCGGCAGTCGGTCAATTTCTTGTAGCCACGGGGCGTCGCGTGCTCGTCATGGGCAGTGGAGGCTTATCACACGACCCACCGATACCCCAGCTGGCAAGCGCCACGGGTATCTTGCGGGAGCGCCTCATAGCCGGCGGCACGCTGACCGCAGAGGTCAGGGCTGCCCGGGAGAAGCGCGTGACGGAGGAAGGACTGCGCCAACGTAGCGGCGAAAGCTCAGCAGTTGCCCTGAACCCCAATTGGGATCGTGCGTTCATGGCACGGCTGCAAAAGGGAGATCTGGCCGGTATCGCCGCGATGCGTGACGTGGATATTTCACGGGAAGGCGGCTGCGGCGGGCATGAAATCCGCAGCTGGGTTGCTACGTCAGCTGCCGTAGCCGCGCAGGGGGCGGCACATGCCAGCGTGCGCTATTACCGGGCAATTCCAGAGTGGGTTGCGGGTTTCGGAGTCATGACCTTTGAGTGATCGAAGGGACCCCGCACGGAAAACTGCCGAAATCGGGTAATATCCACGGGCTTTCAAGGCTCAGGAAAACAGATGTTCCGTGCCCACGTCTGCATGTTCGCGACCGACCGTTCTCTGTCACCCGCCGCCCTCGCGCAGGCGGCTGAAGCACGTGGCCTCGACGGGGTTTTCTTCCCCGAGCATACCCATCTTCCCGTGAGTTCGCGTTCGCCGTTCTTCCCTGATGGTGTCGTCCCTGAGCCTTACAAGCGTACCTACGATCCCTTCGTTGCCTTGGCCATGGCGGGTGCGGTCACGCAGCGAATCGCGCTGGGAACGGGGATCTGTCTGGTCACGGAACACGATCCCATCGTGTTGGCCAAAACCGTCGCCTCGCTGGATCGCCTCACAGGGGGGCGAGTCATCCTCGGCGTGGGTGCGGGCTGGAATGCAGAAGAAATGGAGAATCATGGCACCCGCTATCGGGAGCGCTGGCCCGTGCTTCGCGAACGCATCCTTGCGATGAAAGAGATATGGCAACGCGAACAGGCAGAGTTTCACGGTAACTACGTGTCTTTCAACCGGATGTGGTCTTGGCCGAAACCGTGTCAGCCCGGGGGGCCACCGGTGTGGATCGGTTCCAATTCGAGCTACAGTGCAGCGCGCGTCGCCGAGTATGCAGATGGCTGGATGCCCATCGTGGGGCGTGAGGGAGGCGGTAACGCCCTACGCATAGATGAGGCTTGTACCAAGCTCGGTCGCCCGCGGGAACAAATTACGCTGGCCCTGTTCTACGCACCTGCGGAAGAATCAGAGGCTCTGATGCGCCTCGCTGAGGGCTATACCGATTTCATTTTCGGGCTACCTTCAGCGGGGGAACACGAGGTTCTCCCAGTCCTCGATCGAATCTCAACTCTGGCCGCGCGCCTTCGTGCGGCCGCCAATGGATGAACTAAAAGATGAACAAGCCAGAAACCGTAGATTTTGCAGACGACGTCGGAATGCTCGCTGCGAGTGCCGCAGCGTTCTGCGAAAAAGACGCGCCCATCTCCCGCCTGCGCGCCCTGCGGGGAAAGAACGGTGGCTTCGACCATGACGTGTGGCGTCAGATGGCCGAGCTTGGCTGGGCCGCGGTTCTGGTGCCGGAAGAGCACGGTGGACTTGGTCTCGGGACCCGAGCGCTGGCGGCGGTTGCGCGCGAAATCGGCAAGGTCGCGGCGCCTGAGCCACTGGTGCAGGTGGCGGGGTTGAGCGCACGTCTGCTCGCGAGCCTGCCCGCTACCCCGGTTACAGCAGACCTACTCGAGGGCATCGCTACGGGTGAGCGTCTGGTGTTAACGGCCTGGCAGGAACACCCACGGGAGCCGCGCATTTCTTTCGCCAGTCAGGCCAGTCGGCAAGGGGACGGCTACGTGATTACGGGCAGCAAGGCTGCAGTGCCGGTCGCCGACCAGGCAGAGGTGCTGCTTGTGCCCGCCACCCTCGATGGAGTTCCCGCACTGTTCTGTGTCTCACGCGACCGCGCCGGCGTTTCCATGACCGTGCGCGCCGCTGCCGATGGCTCCTCCGTATGCGCGATCGAATTCACAGACCTGACGGTTGCGGCTGATGCGCTGCTTGCTCACGGGACCGACGTGCAGACAGCGCTCGCCTTGGCGGTGGAAGAATCAACGGTCCTCGCCGCCGCGTATCTGGTTGGACTTGCTGAAGCCTGCTTCGAGATTACCCTGCGTTACCTCAACACGCGGCAGCAGTTTGGCAAACCTATCGGTGCGTTCCAGGCTCTCCAGCACCGCGCCGTCAATCTGAAGCTGCAGTGCCAGCTCGCCGCCGCCACCCTGGAAGAAACCCTGCTGGGCCTCCCCGAAGCGCGCACCCCCGGCGTCCGCCAGATGCTGGTGCACCGAGCGAAATATCGCGCCACAGAAGCTGCGTTCCTGATCACCCGCGATGCGATACAGCTGCATGGCGCGATAGGCTTTACCGATGAATGCGATGTCGGGAGCTTCGTCAATCGCGCACTGGTGCATGGAGCGGCACTCGGTAATGGCAGCTGGCATGCGCGCGGAATTTCCGGGCTCTCGGGCTCGACAAGCAGCTCATCCAGCACGGCTGGACAAAAGACCATTGCTGACCCTGTCGATGGCGACTGGAACGCGCTGTCGGACGAAGACTTTCGTCAGTTGCTTCGCGGCTGGTTCGATCAGAACTACCCGACAGAATTGCGCTACTCCCCGCGCCGTCTGCGGTGGGATGAAATCAAGTCGTGGTACTTCGCGCTGGGGGCGCGCGGCTGGTTGGCTCCCGCCTGGCCGCGGGAACACGGCGGCATGGGACTCGATGCTGGGAAATTGCTCATTTTCATTGAAGAACAGGAACGGCACGGAATTGCCCGCGCGCCAGACATGGG
>JBIKOF010000001.1:0-17041 GCA_044358205.1 Gammaproteobacteria bacterium
GAAGGAAGCGGCGGAAAAAGCCAAGATCGAGCTTTCCTCGAGCCAGCAGACGGACGTGAACCTGCCTTACATCACGGCGGATGCGACCGGTCCGAAGCACCTCAACATCAAGATCACCCGCAGTAAGCTCGAGTCCCTGGTGGAGGAACTCATCAAGCGCACTGTTGAACCCTGCCGCACGGCCATCAAGGATGCAGGGCTGAAGGCCTCTGACATCGACGACGTCATCCTCGTCGGTGGTCAGACCCGCATGCCCAAGGTGCAGGATATGGTGAAGGAAATCTTCGGGCGCGAGCCGCGTAAAGACGTCAATCCTGACGAGGCGGTTGCTGTGGGTGCGGCCATTCAGGCCGGTGTGCTCGGCGGCGATGTCAAAGACGTGCTCCTGCTGGATGTCACCCCACTGTCCCTCGGCATCGAGACGCTGGGCGGCGTGATGACCAAACTCATCGAGAAGAACACGACCATCCCGACCAAGGCCAATCAGGTGTTCTCCACCGCGGACGACAACCAGACAGCGGTGACGGTGCATGTGCTGCAGGGTGAGCGCGAGCAGGCTAGCGCCAACAAGTCGCTGGGCCGCTTCGACCTCAGTGATATTCCGCCGGCGCCCCGCGGTGTGCCGCAGGTCGAGGTGACCTTCGACATCGACGCCAACGGCATTCTCAACGTATCGGCGCGCGACAAGGCCACTGGCAAGCAGCAGTCCATCGTCATCAAGGCGTCGAGCGGCCTATCCGACGAGGAAATCCAGCGCATGGTCAGGGACGCCGAGGCGCATGCCGAGGAGGACCGCAAGTTCCACGATCTGGTCAACGCCCGGAATCAGGGGGATGGTCTGCTGCATGCCACGCGGCGTTCCCTCGAGGAACTCGGTGACAAGGTGGAAGCCGGTGAGCGTGGTGAGCTCGAGGCTGCCATGGAAACCCTGAAAACCGCATTGGCGGGCGACGACAAGGACGCCATCGAAGCGGCGAGCCAGAAGTTGGGCGAGCTATCGGGTAAACTCGCGCAACGCGCCTATCAGGCCGAGCAGGCAGCGGGCGGTGGCGATGCCAAGGCCCAGCCCGCCGACGACGGCAACGTGGTCGATGCCGACTTCGAAGAAGTCAAAGACAACAAGTAACCCGCGCCCTCAGGGGCGCCTGAACGGCCCGCGCGGATCCAGAAAATCCGTGGCGGGCCGCGTCGTTATCAACACTAGACAGAGACGCGCATGGCCAAGCGGGATTACTACGAGGTGCTGGGGGTCGAACGCACAGCAGATGAGTCGGAGCTGAAGAAAGCCTACCGCCGTCTTGCGATGAAGTATCACCCGGATCGGAATGACGGGGACCCCAAGGCCGAAGAGTCTTTCAAGGAGGTCAAGGAAGCCTTCGAGGTGCTCAGCGATGCCCGCAAGCGCCAGGCTTACGACCAGTTCGGACATGCCGGGGTCGATCCCTCGGCCGGTGGCGGTCAGGGCTTCGGCGGCGCGGCCGGGTTCAGCGACATCTTCGATTCGGTCTTCGGTGATATTTTCGGCGCAGGCGGACGCCAGGGCGGCAATCGGGCCTATCGTGGCGCCGATCTGCGCTATGACCTGGAGATGACCCTCGAAGACGCCGTCCGCGGCACCGAGGCAAAGATTCGCATTCCCACGGTGGTCACATGCGAAACCTGCACCGGCTCGGGCAGCCGCTCCAAAGCCGGGCCCGAAACCTGCCAGACCTGCAACGGGGTTGGGCAGGTTCGCATGCAGCAAGGGTTCTTCTCCGTCCAGCAAACCTGTCCCGCCTGTCGCGGGCGCGGCAAGACGGTCAAGGATCCGTGTGGCACTTGCCACGGCGCAGGCAAAACTCGCGGCAGCAAGACCATCGCGGTGAAGGTCCCTGCCGGTGTTGATACCGGCGACCGCATTCGGCTGGGTGGTGAGGGCGAACCCGGTCAGAACGGCGGACCCTCCGGAGATTTGTACGTAAACGTGGTGGTGCGGGAACACGCCATCTTCACGCGCGAGGGCAACGACCTTTATTCCGAAGTCCCCATCGATTTCGTCACCGCGGCGCTGGGCGGGGAGATCGAAGTCCCCACCCTCGAAGGGCGCGTGGTCCTCAAGATTCCCGGCGAAACCCAGAGCGGCAAAATGTTCCGCTTGCGCGGCAAGGGGGTCAAATCCGTCCGCGGTGGGGCGGTGGGCGACCTCATCTGCCGGGCTATGGTAGAGACGCCGGTGAACCTCACTCGCCAGCAGAAAGATCTGCTGCGGGCGTTCGGCGATTCATTGGGGACCACCTCCCAGGAACACAGTCCACGCGCCAGCTCATGGCTGGATGGCGTGCGGAAATTTTTCGAAGACATGAAATTCGGTTGAGGGGATTACGCATGGCGGACGCCATCAAGGTCGGGATCACCGGCGCTGCCGGGCGCATGGGCAGGACGTTGGTGGAACTCACCGTGGCGCACCCGTCGTTGCAGCTCGCTGCTGCGTTCGAGCGCCCCGATGCGCCGCAGCTCGGACAAGATGCCGGCGTTCTTGCCGGGGTGGCGGCGCAAGGCGTTGCGGTGCTCTCCAGCGAGGCACTCGAGCGCGCCGATTTCGATGTCCTCGTCGACTTCACGGCACCAGCGGCCACCATGGCCAACGTGGCCCGCTGTGAGGCCCTTGGCCGCGCGCTTGTCATCGGCACCACAGGCATCGGCATGGATCGCACACTGGTGGAGGCCGCTGCGCGCAGGATTCCCATCGTCTGGGCGCCCAACATGAGCGTGGGCGTCAACCTCTGCTTCAAGCTGCTCGACATGGCCGCTCGGGTGCTGGGTGACGACGTAGATGTGGAAATCATCGAGGCCCATCACCGGCACAAGGTGGACGCCCCCTCCGGCACTGCGCTGCGAATGGGCGAGGTACTCGCAAAAGCCTTGGACCGAGACCTCGAAACCTGCGCCGTGTATGGTCGCGAGGGTCAGACCGGCCCGCGCGATCGCAGGACCATCGGCTTCGCCACTATTCGCGCCGGAGAGATCGTAGGTGACCATACGGTGCTTTTCGCGGGGCCCGGCGAACGGGTGGAGATTACCCACCGTGCAGAAAACCGCGCCACATTCGCCAGCGGGGCACTGCGCGCCGCGCGCTGGATCCGGGGCCAGAAGCCCGGGCTGTACGACATGCAGGACGTACTCGGGCTGCGTGCGTAAGGCGGGTTCTGTTCCGCCGATTGAACCGTTCCGCAACTCCGGCACACTAAGCCTTCATAGTGCCGGCCGCAGATGGCTGGCAATCCTGCATCAACAGCGCCGCCCGAGGCGGCCACGCGCGAGGCGAATATGGGTCCTGCGAAAGAGCCTGGATTTGCAGCAGACGGCGCCGTACCGGCGGTCGCTCCCGACGCGTTGGATGTTGAGGCCCTCAAAGCCGTTGTCGCCGGAGATCGCGCGGCGTTCAACAACCTCTACCGGCGTTACTACCCGCGCTTGATGGACTTCCTGGTGCGCCTCGTGAGCCATCACGATTTGGCGGAAGAGGTCGTGAACGACACCATGTACACGGTATGGACGGCGGGCAGCGCGTTTGCCGGACGCTCGCGTGTATCCACTTGGATTTTCGGCATCGCTTACCGCAAGGCGCTGAAGCGGGTCTCCCGCAATCGCCATTCTGAACTCGAGTCCCTCGATGATCGCCCGGAGCTTCCCTCCGATGCGGATCCGGTTGCCGATGTTGATGGTGCCCAGCGCCGCGGGGCCCTTTCCCGCGCTATGGCGCATCTGTCGCCAGCGCATCGCAGCGTGGTCGAACTGACCTACCTGCTGGATTACACCTACGAGGAAATCGCCGACATCGTGGGCTGTCCCGTCAACACGGTGAAAACCCGCATGTTCCATGCCCGCGCGCATCTGCGGCGGCTGCTCGGCAATTTGGAGAGCCCGCGATGAGCGAGTGTCTTCCTTCCCAGCCCACCTTCGATGCAGCCCACGCAGAAACACTGGAGCTATTGCCGTGGTTCGCGAACGGCAGTCTGCCACCGGCGGACGCGACGCGCCTCGGGCGCCACCTTGCGGGGTGTCTGGTGTGCCGTCGGGAGCTCGCGTTTCTGCATGAGCTTGCGGCCCATGTGCGGCGTCCGCGCGAGGACGACCAGTGCGAGATCGCTCTCGCACGCTTATCGCGCCGTATCGAACGCACGCCTTCCCCCGCAAGTCGTCAAATTCCCTGGGCGGCGGCGGCGGTCATCACGCTTTGTATGTCACTCGTGAGCTGGGCGGCCGACAACGCCGAACAGAGTACAGAGTGGATCCGGCATGCGGGGGCTTCGGCCTGGCGCAGCGCCGACCCCGGTCCTGATCGCCCGCTGGGTCCGCGTATCGAGCTGGTTTTCTATGACGACATCACCGAACGCGAATTTCGTTCGCTGGTGCTAGGAGTGGGCGCCGAAGTGATCGAGGGCCCCACGCCAGAGGGGCGTTATACCCTGGGTTTCGTGCGCCAGATGAGCCCCGGCGAACTGCTGGATGTTCTTCGCCGCCTGCGTTATTCCCGTAGCGTGCTCTTCGCCGAGCCTGCACATACCACCCGCGTCAGTATCTCCAGCGACTGGTAGCACGAGAACTCCGGGCGAGGGGTCCCGCCCACGCCCCCCTCGGGCTACAATTTGCGGGGTACACCTCGCTTCCGGATCCTCTGTGACAAAACTCCGCGCGGCAGTGATCGGCATCGGCTATCTGGGCAATTTTCATGTCCAGAAATACCTCAGTCTGCCCGAGGTCGAGGTGGTGGGGCTGGTGGAGACGAATCCCGCGCGGCGGGCAGAGATTTCCGCGCGTTACGCGGTTCCGGTGTTCGACGAGCTGGCACCGCTTCTCGGCCAGATAGACCTCGTCTCGATCGTGACGCCGCCCGCGCATCACTTCGAGGCCGCCCGTGCCTGCCTGGCTGCGGGCATCCACGTTCTCGTCGAGAAACCCGTCACCGCCACCGTTGCCGAAGCCGAGATTCTCGTCGCGCTTGCGCGCACACACGGGTGTGTCTTTCAGGTTGGGCATCTGGAGCGATTCAATCCGGCGGTGCTGGCAGTGCGCCGCCATCTCACCCAGCCGCAACGTATCGAGGCGCGGCGTTTGTCCAAGTTCCAGACCAGAGGGACTGAGGTGGATGTGGTGCTCGATCTCATGATCCACGACATCGACATCGTGCTTTCCATGGTGACGGCGCCGCTCGAGCGCCTGCACGCGTCGGGCTCTGTCGTGATTTCTGGTGACATCGATGTCGCGCACGCCAGCCTGTACTTCGCAGATGGTTGCGTGGCCGAATTGACGGCGAGCCGCGTCAATCGCGAACCTGCGAGGTCGATGGAAATATTCCAGCCGGGTGCATGCATCTCCGTCGACTATCTCAACCACACGCTGCTCGTGAGCGAGGCCGGTGGAACCTCCACCGCACCCACAATGAGTTTTGCGGAGGAGAGCCTGGTTCGCACCGATGTGCTGATGGACGAAATCCGCGCCTTCGTGGCGGCGGTCGTCCGCGGTGAAGCGCCGCCTGTCAGCGGCGAAGACGGCAAGCGGGCGCTTGAAGTCGCGGTTGCGATCAGTCAGGAGATTCGGCGTCAGGGCACGGTGGTCCAGACCGCACGACGTTGAAGCAAGTGCCACGCGAATACGCGCACTTCAACGCGAAGGCGCTTGCGCGGGAATAATCATCCCACGATGCAATTTCCCTTCGGGAGTTATGGGGAATTCACCTGCGCGTGTGTTTGGACGAATAAATTGACGAAACTCACCTGCTCGCGCTTCCGCTTTGCAGCACGCGGCGAGTACAATGCCGCGATCTCCGGACGTGCGGCGCGCCGGCGCCCGCGACACTCCCTAACTAGATACATCAGTCATGACACCAGCAATCCTAGCGCTAGTCGACGGGACGACCTTTCACGGCTCGGCTATCGGTGCCCACGGGGCAACGGTGGGCGAGGTAGTCTTCAATACAGCGATGAGCGGATACCAGGAAATCCTTACCGATCCCTCGTATCACCAACAAATCGTGACCCTGACGTACCCGCATATTGGCAACGTCGGCGTTAATCCCGGCGACGCAGAGTCCGCGCGCGCCTATGCGGCGGGTCTCGTCATTCGCGACAGCGCAGCGGCGGTAAGCAACTGGCGAGCGACAGCCTCGCTCGAAGTCTACCTTCGCGATCAGGGAATTGTGGCAATTGCCGACATCGATACTCGCCGCCTGACCCGTCGACTGCGGGACCTCGGGGCGCAGAACGGCTGCATCCTCGCCGGTGAAACCGCGACCGAAGCTGAAGCTTTGGCACGGGCGCGCGCCTTCCCGGGCTTGAAAGGTGCCGATCTCGCCAAGGTGGTCACCACGCCACGCCCTTACACCTGGCGCGAGGGCAGCTGGCAGCTCGCCCGCGATGGGTTCGTCACCGATACCGGCCAACCGCAGTGGCGGGTGGCGGCCTATGACTACGGGATCAAGCACAACATCCTGCGCCTGCTCGCCGACCGCGGTTGTGCGGTCGAGGTATTTCCGGCCACCACCCCGGCGAGCGAACTGCTCGCCACCCGTCCCGATGGCGTGTTCCTGTCGAATGGCCCCGGCGATCCGGAGCCCTGCACATATGCGATCGAGGCCATTCGCGAGATCCTCGCCACCGGCACCCCCGTGTTTGGCATTTGTCTCGGGCACCAGCTGCTCGGTCTTGCCTGCGGCGCGCGCACGGTAAAAATGAAGTTTGGCCATCACGGGGCCAACCATCCGGTGCAGGACCTGCGGACCGGGCGGGTGATGATCACAAGCCAGAACCACGGCTTCGCGGTGGATGAGGAAAGCCTGCCGGATTCGCTCATCGCCACGCACCGCTCTCTTTTCGACCGTTCCCTGCAGGGCATTGCGCATACACGGGCGCCGGCCTTCAGCTTCCAGGGACACCCTGAGGGAAGCCCGGGACCCCACGATGTCCTGCCCTTGTTCGACCAGTTCATCGACCTGATGCGTCGACATCGCAACGCCTGAACCCGAGCAGCAGCGCCATGCCAAAACGAAACGATATCCAGAGCATCCTTGTCCTCGGTGCCGGACCGATCATCATCGGTCAGGCCTGTGAATTCGACTACTCCGGAACCCAGGCGTGTCGCGCCTTGCGCCTCGAGGGTTATCGCATTGTGCTGGTCAACTCGAACCCCGCGACCATCATGACCGACCCCGGTACGGCGGATGCCACCTACATCGAGCCGGTGCGTTGGGAGACCGTGGCGAAGATCATCGAAGCCGAACGCCCGGATGCGCTGCTGCCCACGATGGGCGGGCAGACCGCGCTTAACTGTGCGCTGGATTTATCGCGCGAAGGCATCCTCGAAAAATTCAACGTCAAGCTTATCGGCGCCAACGAAAAAGCCATCGAGATGGCCGAGGATCGCGAGAAGTTCCGGCAGGCCATGACCAGAATCGGGCTTGCCACGCCTGCGGCGGCCGTGGTGCATACACTGGAGGAGGCCGAGAAGGCGCAGGTTGCTCTGGGTTTCCCGGTCATTATCCGGCCCTCGTTCACCTTGGGCGGCACTGGTGGGGGAATTGCCTACAATCGCGAAGAGTTCGCCGAGATCGTGACCCGTGGTCTGGATGCGTCTCCCGTGCACGAGGTTCTGGTCGAGGAATCGGTTCTCGGCTGGAAAGAATACGAGATGGAAGTCGTGCGCGATCGCAACGACAACTGCATCATCGTCTGTGCTATCGAAAACCTGGATCCGATGGGTATCCATACCGGAGATTCCATCACCGTTGCGCCAGCGCAAACCCTCACCGACAAGGAATACCAGATCATGCGCAACGCCTCCTTGGCGGTGCTGCGCGAGATCGGCGTCGAAACCGGGGGATCTAACGTCCAGTTCGCAGTGAATCCGCAGGATGGCCGGTTGGTCGTCATTGAAATGAATCCACGGGTTTCGCGCTCCTCGGCGCTGGCGTCCAAGGCCACGGGCTTTCCCATCGCCAAAGTCGCGGCGCGGCTTGCAGTCGGCTACACACTCGATGAGCTGGCCAATGAGATCACCGGGGGCGTGACTCCTGCATCCTTCGAGCCCAGCATCGATTATGTGGTGACGAAGATCCCGCGCTTCACCTTCGAGAAATTCCCGCAGGCGGTGGATCGGCTGACGACCCAGATGAAGTCGGTCGGCGAGGTCATGGCGATTGGGCGCACCTTCCAGGAATCCTTCCAGAAAGCGTTACGCGGTCTGGAGACCGGAGCCACCGGTCTGGATGAAAAGCTCACAGGCGACGGGGCACGCGATCGCGGGAAGCTGGTGCGAGAGCTGACGCAGGCGGGCTCCGAGCGAATCTGGTACGTGGGCGATGCCTTCCGTCTCGGCATGAGCGTAGAAGAGGTTTTCGAGGCCACGCACATCGATCGCTGGTTCCTGGTTCAGATTGCCGATCTGATTGCCGAAGAAGCCAGGGTTCGCGAGTGCGGATTGGCCGGGCTGGATGCCGCGAAGCTGCGCCGACTCAAGCGCAAGGGGTTTTCGGATGCGCGGCTCGCACGACTCTGTGCAGTCCCGGAGGCCGACCTCCGCGCGCAACGGCATGCCGCAGGGGTACGCCCGGTCTACAAGCGGGTCGACTCCTGCGCCGCTGAATTTGCGGCCACCACCGCTTATCTCTACTCCACCTACGAGGAAGAGTGCGAAGCAGCGCCCAGCGACCGACGCAAAATCATCGTGCTAGGCGGTGGACCCAATCGGATTGGGCAGGGCATCGAGTTCGACTACTGCTGTGTACAGGCTGCCCATGCCATTCGGGATGCAGGTCTCGAGTCCATCATGGTCAATTGCAATCCCGAGACTGTGTCGACCGATTACGACACATCCGACCGTCTTTACTTCGAGCCTCTGACGCTGGAGGACGTGCTCGAGATCTGCGCGCTGGAGCGCCCTGCCGGTGTGATCGTCCAGTTCGGCGGCCAAACGCCACTCAAGCTCTCGCGCGCGCTCGCCGAGGCGGGTGTGCCAGTCATCGGGACCTCACCGGACTCCATCGATCTGGCCGAAGATCGCGAGCGTTTCCAGAAATTCCTGTCGGAGGTCGGGCTCAAGCAACCTCCCAACCGGACGGCGCGCTCGCCGGAAGCGGCGCTCGCGGCGGCTACCGAGATTGGTTACCCGCTCGTGGTCCGGCCGTCGTACGTGCTGGGTGGGCGTGCGATGGAAATCGTCTACAACCCGGAACAACTCGCGCAATACATGCGTCAGGCCGTGGCAGTTTCAAACGATTCACCGGTGTTGCTCGACCACTTCCTCGACCATGCCATTGAAGTAGACGTCGATGCGCTCTCCGACGGCGTGAAAGTCCTGATCGGCGGTGTGATGGAGCACATCGAGCAGGCAGGCATCCACTCTGGCGATTCCGCCTGCGCCCTGCCGCCGCATACGCTCTCGCCCGAAGTGCAGGCCGAATTGAGCCGCCAGGTCGAGGTGATGGCCAAGGGGCTGGGCGTGGTGGGATTGATGAACACTCAGTTCGCCATTCAGGGCGACCAGATTTATGTGCTGGAGGTCAATCCTCGGGCGTCGCGTACAGTGCCTTTCGTGTCCAAGGCTATCGGGCTCTCGCTCGCGCGGCTCGCGGCACTTTGCATGATCGGCCAGTCGCTGGAGGCGCAGGGAAATCCCGTGGCCCATGTGCCGGGATATTTTTCGGTGAAGGAAGCCGTGTTCCCGTTCGTCAAGTTCCCGGGCGTTGATCCGCTGCTCGGCCCCGAGATGAAGTCCACGGGCGAAGTGATGGGCGTGGGGGTAACCTTCGGTGAGGCCTTCGCCAAGGCCCAGCAGGGTGCCGGCATGACGCTCCCAGTGGGCGGAACCGCCTTTATCAGTGTCCGTGAACGCGACAAGGTGCAGGCGGTCGACCTAGCGCGCGCGCTCGCGCAGGCCGGCTTCGGTCTCCTCGCAACCCGTGGCACCGCACGCGTGCTTCAGGACGCGGGGATTGCCTGCCAGGCGGTGAACAAAGTTCTGGAGGGTCAGCCCCACATCGTGGACATCATCAAGAATGGCGGCGTTGATTTCATCATCAACACCACCGAGGGTGAGTTCGCGATTGCCGATTCCTTCACCATCCGCCGCAGTGCCCTGCAGCACAAGATTGCCTACACTACGACCATGGCGGGCGCCACCGCGGCCGTGATGGCCTTGTCGGCGCCCAGGGAAGAGCGCGTCCGCAGACTGCAGCAGTTGCACAAGGAACTTCAGTCATGAACAAGTCCCCGATGACGGTGCACGGCGCCCAGCGCCTGCGTGAGGAGCTCCACCGGCTCAAGACTGTAGACCGCCCCCGCATCAGCAATGCCATCGCCGAGGCCCGGGCGCTGGGCGATCTGAAAGAAAATGCGGAGTATCACGCGGCGCGCGAGCAGCAAAGCTTTGCCGAGGGACGGATTGCCGAAATAGAAGGAAAGCTCGGCAACGCTGAAATAATTGATGTCACCAAGGTCAACGCCAACGGCAAGGTAGTGTTTGGCGCCACAGTGCGACTGCTTAACCTCAACTCCGATGAGGAGGT
Organism: Gammaproteobacteria bacterium; assembly: GCA_044358205.1. Classification (GTDB taxonomy): domain Bacteria; phylum Pseudomonadota; class Gammaproteobacteria; genus CAIKBL01. The sequence continues at coordinate 10,541 of JBIKOF010000001.1, forward strand.
CACTTACCGCATCGTGGGAGAGGACGAAGCTGACATCAAGGCCGGTCTGGTGTCCATCGGGTCGCCGGTGGCGCGCGGCCTCATCGGAAAAACTGCGGGCGATGAAGTCACCGTTCAGGTGCCAAACGGAACCGTGGAGTACGAGGTACTGTCGGTCGAGTACGTCTGAACCGGTTGCTTGCGAACCGGCCCGCATGTCCCGACGCAGCTCCAGTTCCCGCTGGTATCGCACCCAGTCCACAGATCCCTTCGTCCATAAACGCGAGCAGGCAGGACTGCGCTCGCGTGCCGCCTTCAAGCTTCAGGAAATCCTCGACCGCGACCGGTTGCTCCGCCCGGGACAGGTGGTGCTCGATTTGGGCGCTGCGCCCGGCGGGTGGAGTCAGGTGGTGGCGCCCCTTGTTGGGCCTCAGGGGTGTCTGGTTGCGGTCGATATCCTGCCAATGGACCCCATCGCCGGGGTTGTCTTCATCCGGGGCGATGCCACCGAGGATGCTGTGGTCGAGCAGATCCGCGAGGCCCTGCAGGGCCGTGCGGTAGACCTTGTTATTTCCGACATGGCCCCCAATCTAACGGGTATCCGGCCGGTCGATGAAGCCCGCTCGGTGGTGTTGGCGGAGCAGGTACTCCACATCGCCCAGAACTTTCTGCGGCATGGGGGGACTATGGTGATGAAGCTCTTCCAGCATAACGATACGGAAGTGTTCATCCGCGAGGCGCGCCGGTCATTTGCCACCCTGTCGCGCCGCAAGCCAGCGGCTTCCCGCAGCCACTCGCGGGAGTTCTACGTGGTGGCAAGCGGATTTCAGCTATAGTGGGTTCCGCGGGGCAAGCGGTAACCCTCGGTCCGGTCTGAGCGCCGGACACAACCCGAAGAAGGAACAGCAAACGATGGCACGCAACCTTGCGCTGTGGGCGGTGATAGCACTGGTTCTCATGCTGGTGTTCCAGAATTTCGCGCCGCGTCACGGCGTCACCCGGCCCCTCGACTACTCGGACTTCATCTCCTCCGTCAAAAGCGGACAGGTGTCCAAGGTCACTCTGGACGGCCCCTCCATCGAGCTCGAGCTCCAGGATGGCTCGCACCTGTTCACTTACAGTCCCGAAACCGACAACGGGGCCCTCATCGGTCTGCTGCTGGACAACAAGGTTCGCATCGAAGCCCAGGCGCCTGCGCGGCAGGGCCTGCTGATGCAAATCTTCATCTCCTGGTTCCCGTTCCTTCTCCTCATCGCTGTGTGGGTATATCTCATGCGCCAGATGCAGGGTGGTGGCGGAGGTCGCGGTGCGTTGTCCTTCGGCAAGAGCCGGGCGCGCATGCTTAGCGAGGACCAGGTACGCATCACCTTCAACGATGTCGCCGGCGTCGAAGAAGCGAAGGAAGAGGTTAAGGAGCTGGTGGACTTCCTGCGCGACCCCGGCAAGTTCCAGAAGCTGGGTGGCAAGATTCCGCGCGGTGTGCTGATGGTCGGCTCGCCCGGGACCGGCAAAACCCTGCTGGCCAAGGCAATCGCCGGTGAGGCGAAGGTGCCCTTTTTCACAATCTCGGGTTCGGACTTCGTCGAAATGTTTGTAGGGGTGGGTGCGTCCCGCGTCCGCGATATGTTTGAGCAGGCCAAGAAGCACGCGCCCTGCATCATCTTCATCGACGAAATCGATGCCGTGGGCCGACACCGCGGGGCGGGTCTCGGTGGTGGTCATGACGAACGCGAGCAAACCCTGAACCAGCTGCTGGTGGAAATGGATGGCTTCGAGGGCAATGAAGGCATCATCGTCATTGCCGCAACCAATCGCCCGGACGTGCTCGATCCCGCGCTGCTGCGGCCCGGACGTTTCGATCGTCAGGTCGTAGTGCCCCTGCCCGATGTGCGCGGACGCGAACAGATCCTGCGCGTCCACATGCGTAAGGTGCCAATTGCGGACGACGTGAAGCCGGGCATCCTGGCCCGCGGTACCCCCGGTTTCTCGGGCGCCGACCTCGCAAATCTGGTCAACGAAGCGGCCCTGTTCGCCGCCCGCGGCAACAAACGGCTCGTGAGCATGGAGGAGTTCGATCGCGCCAAAGACAAGATCATGATGGGGGCTGAGCGGCGGTCCATGGTGATGAGCGAATCCGAAAAGAAGCTCACTGCCTACCACGAGGCCGGTCACGCCATCGTTGGTCGCAGCGTGCCGTCGCATGATCCGGTGTACAAGGTCACCATCATTCCTCGTGGGCGCGCGCTTGGAGTGACGATGTTCCTGCCGGAGGAGGACCGCCTCAGCCTGAGCAAGGAGCGTCTCGAGAGTTCCATTGCCAGCCTCTTTGGGGGCCGCCTCGCCGAGGAGATCGTATTCGGTAAGGACATGGTCACCACCGGTGCTTCAAACGACATCGAACGTGTGACCGATATCGCGCGCAACATGGTCACGCGCTGGGGCTTGTCCGAGCGGCTTGGGCCCATGACCTACAGCGACGACGAGGGCGAGGTGTTTCTGGGCCACTCCGTGACCCAGCACAAAATGGTGTCCGATAGCACCGCGAGCCTCATCGATGAGGAAGTCCGCCAGATTGTGGACCGCAACTATGCGCGTGCCCGCGGCATCCTCGAGGGCAATCTGGACAAGCTACATCTGATGGCTGAGGCGCTGGTCAAATACGAGACGCTCGACAGCGACCAGATCACCGACATCATGGAAGGCCGCGTGCCGCGCGAGCCGCAGGGCTGGGACGACGAGGACAGGGGCAGCTCTGTGCCGCCGGCCGCTTCCGAAACCGGTAAAACCACCGCTGAGGGCCCGGGCGGCCCTATCGGCGGGCCGGCACCGAGCCAAGGCTGAGGTTAGGAGGCGGGGACAAACCCGCCGCCGCAATCGCGCATGGCGTCAGGTGAACGCAGGTACTTTGGCACCGACGGCATCCGGGGCCGTGTAGGCGAGTATCCGATTACGCCGGACTTCGTCATGAAGCTCGGGGGGGCCGCGGGTCGCGTGCTGTCCCGCGGGGCGAAGGGGCATCCACGGGTACTCATCGGCAAGGACACCCGGGTCTCGGGCTACATGTTCGAGTCTGCGCTCGAAGCGGGGCTGTCTGCCGCCGGTGTCGACAGCTACTTACTAGGGCCCATGCCTACGCCGGGCATTGCCTACCTCACCCGGACCTTCCATGCGAGTGCCGGGATCGTCATCAGCGCCTCGCACAATGCCTTCGATGACAACGGCATCAAGTTTTTCTCCGCGAGCGGACACAAGCTGCCCGATGAGATCGAGGCGCTCATCGAAGCCGAGCTCGAAAAGCCGCTGCAGACCGTGACCTCGCGCGAGCTCGGGAAGGCGCACCGTGTCAACGACGCGGCCGGGCGCTATATCGAATTCTGCAAAAGCACCCTGCCATCAGGGCTGACGCTAGACGGCCTGCGCATCGTCGTCGATTGCGCTCACGGGGCCACCTATCACATCGCCCCCGCAGTGTTCGAGGAACTCGGCGCCCACGTCACGGCCATCGGCAATCGGCCGGATGGCTTCAACATCAACGCGGGTTACGGCGCCACCTCTCCTGAACGACTCCGCCAGGCCGTGCTCGAGGCAGGCGCCGAAGTAGGCGTTGCGCTGGACGGCGACGGCGATCGCCTCATCATGGTCGATGCCGCAGGCGAGGTGCTGGACGGGGATGAAATCACTTACATCGTCGCCCTCCATCGCCAACGTCTCGGGCGCCTGCGAGGGGCCGTTGTCGGCACCCTCATGAGCAACTTCGGGCTTGAAGTGGCATTGCGTGATGCAGGACTGGAACTCGTGCGGGCCAAGGTTGGCGACCGCTACATCATGGAAATCCTTGCGGCCAATGGCTGGACGCTGGGCGGAGAGTCGTCCGGGCACATCATTTGTTTGGATCTCACCACCACCGGCGATGGTGTGATTTCAGCCCTGCAGGTGCTGGAAGCCATGTCCGCAACAGGCAAGCCGCTTGCCGATCTCAAGCGCGGCATGACCAAACTGCCGCAAAAGCTCGTCAACGTGCGACTGCCACGTCGCGAGGATGTCGTGGCGCGTCCGCAGGTGCAGGCCGCGATGAAAGCCGCGGAAGCCAAACTCGGCAGCCGTGGACGCATTCTGCTGCGGCCTTCCGGCACCGAGCCTGTCGTGCGGGTGATGGGCGAAGGAGATGATCCCGCGCTCGTCGACGCCGTAGTGGCAGAGCTTGCTGCAGTGGTTGAAGTCGCCGTGCAATCGAGCGCAGGCTGAGGGCGACCTCTGCGCTTCAGACGTTGCGCAACAATTCGTTGATTCCAACCTTCTCTCGCGTCTTGGCATCGACCTTCTTCACGATGACGGCGCAGTACAGGCTATGACTGCCGTCCGCCGCGGGCAGATTGCCTGACACCACGACAGAGCCCGGCGGAATGTACCCGTAAGTCACTTCGCCCGTGGCGCGGTCGTAGATGCGCGTGCTTTGGCCGATATAGACCCCCATCGAGATGACGGCGCCTTCGCCGACGATGACGCCTTCCACGATTTCAGATCGCGCGCCGATGAAGCAGTTGTCCTCGATGATGGTCGGGGCGGCTTGCAGCGGTTCGAGTACGCCACCGATCCCCACGCCCCCGGACAGATGCACGTTGCGCCCAATCTGGGCACATGAACCCACCGTTGCCCAGGTGTCGACCATCGTGCCCGAATCGACGTAGGCGCCGATGTTCACGTAGCTCGGCATGAGCACCACCCCGCTGCCGATGAAGCTTCCGCGGCGGACTGTGGCGGGCGGCACCACGCGTGCGCCAATGCGGCGGAATTCCTCCGCCGAGGTGGTGGCGAATTTCTGTGGCACCTTGTCGAAATAACGCGTACCGCCGCCTTCGATTACTTCGTTGTCGTTGAGGCGGAAGGAGAGCAGCACGGCTTTCTTGGCCCATTCGTTGACATGCCAGCGCTCGCCGCGCTTCTCCGCCACCCGCAAGCTTCCAGCCTCCAGACGTGCGAGGGTCTCGGCTACGGCTGCACGCTCGGCAGTCGCGGCACTGGCAGGCGTGAGGTCCGCGCGTTGTTCGAAGGCGGCGTTGATGATGCTTTCAAGCTGTTCCATGGGAGCTCCGGTTCAGGATTGGAGGAGGACCTCGCGAATGCGTTGCGCAGCGGTGATGCAGTCCGCTTCCTCGGCCACCAGCGCGATTCGCAGGCGCCCGGTTCCAGGGTTCACGCCCTTGACCTCACGGGCGAGAAAACTGCCGGGCAGGGTGGTGACGTTGGCGATCTCGATGAGCTGACGCGCCAGTTCGCATTCATCGCCGGGGACTTGCGGCCACAGATAGAACCCGCCGGCAGGCAATTGCAGGGGCAGCACATCCTGAAGGATGGCGCCGACCGCTTTGAACTTCGCACGGTAACGCGCACGATTTTCGATGACGTGGTTTTCGTCCGACCACGCGGCCACGCTCGCGGCCTGAACGTGCAGTGGCATGGCGCAGCCGTGGTAGGTCCGATAGCGCAGGAATTGCTCGATGAGCGAGGCGTCTCCTGCCACAAACCCGGAGCGCAGGCCCGGCGCATTGGAACGCTTGGAGAGGCTGTGCATGACGAGGCAGCGCTGGAAATCCGTGCGACCCATTCGCCAGGCGGCCTCGAGCAGGCCCGGCGGGGGCGACGCTTCGTCGGCGTAGAGCTCGGAGTAGCACTCGTCGGATACCAAAATGAAGTCGTGCCGGTCGGCCAGTTCAATGAGCGACTGCAACTCGGCCACTGTCATCACCGTACCCGCAGGGTTGGACGGCGTACACAGATACATCAGCCCGCAACGGTCCAGCACTGCGGGTGACAGGGTTTCGATGGCAGGCAGAAAGCCCCGCTCAGCGGGGCAAGCCATGAACACTGGCTCCGCCCCTGCAAGGAGCGCGGCGCCCTCGTAGATTTGGTAGAACGGATTCGGCATCAACACGCGGTTGCGGGAAGACCTGCCATCGACAAAGCACTGGGTCACGGCAAACAAGGCTTCCCGCGTCCCGGTGACGGGCAGGACCATGCGTTCCGGGTCGACCGCGCTGGCCCCAAGCCTGAAGCGCCGGCCAAGCCAGGCGGCGATGACCTCGCGGATTTCGGGGTTACCGCGCGTTGCGGGGTATTTGCCGGTGCCGGCCAGATTGGCCACCAGCGCTTCGTGGATGAATGCCGGCGTGGCGTGCTGAGGCTCCCCGATCGACAGGTTGATCGGGTGCAAACCTTGTGGCTCGCGCAGCCCGCGGCGCAGCGCGGCCAAGCGCTCGAAAGGATAGGGCTGGAGGTGTGTCAGTCCGGGGTTCATGCGCGCGTCGGGGCCAAAGGGCGGCGCCCAGTATAGGGAAACCGCCCCGAGGCGCCATCGGTATCGTCAGTCCGGGACGTACGGTATATCCTTTGCGCCCTTTTTTTTGCGCTCCGGCACACCTTCAATGACCCACAAAATCCTCCTGCTCGAGGGCGATGGCATCGGCCCCGAAATCGTTGGCGCCGCCGTCGACGTACTCAATGCCCTGCGCGAGCGCTTTGGCT
>JBIKOF010000152.1:0-5160 GCA_044358205.1 Gammaproteobacteria bacterium
TGGCCACCAGCCCGGTATCCGCGCTCACCTCGACCTGCTCGGTGCCATTGCCAAGACGAAGGGCAAGACGCCCTTGGGCATTGATGCCAAGCCAGAATCCCATGCCAGCGCCGTGGCTCGGGGACTCGACCCAGCGCGACAGAATGGCCTGCGCTCGACGTCCGGGTGTGGTGGGCCAGATGAACGCGTGTGCGGTAAAACCTCGCGAGGGGCAGACCTTGCGGTCGGGGTCGGGCACCCGGATGAAGCTGCCCACCTGGGTGAATTGGTGGGTGACTGGAATGCGCCCGTTGCAGCTTGCTGCGACTTCTCGCTCGATAAAACCGGGACCTGCCGGATTTTCATCCCCGTGGATCAACCGCACGATGTGGAGATCGACCGCGTCGACGCCTTCGCCGCTCACCATGAAGCGCTGGGCCTCCCCTGCCTTCAGAGTGAGGCGCTCGCAATAACCCGTGACGTAAGGGGTGGTCATTTCAGCTTTCCTCCGAGGCCATCAAGTCGGTGCAATGCTGCAGGAAGACCGCGTGGTAGGCCTCCATCTCGTCGCGATACACGATGTCGTTACAGGGGACAGGCGCTGCACCCGGCGTAACAGGTACCCGAATGAGCTGCCACTCGCGCATCGGGACCCGGCTGTACAGCGCGTAGGAGGGCGGACGGCTGAAAAAATTCTTCACGCGCTCCAGCGCATCGGAACCCTGTCCGAGAGGCTTACGGCGGTGCTCCTCGATGAGCGCCGCGGTGATGAGTTGGCGAATTTCCGCCCGCTTTTCCGCGTTGAAGCGGGCGTATACGAGATGCTGCCTGTCGCTGCTGTGCACCCTGATCTCCCCGTTGAGGGCCCTGCTGGCGGGGCCTGTCCCACTATATTTGCCACGGGATACACGGGGGAGCAAGCGGGGTGCAATGCGCCGACAAAGACGTGGGACGCGGATGGGATTACACTTCGCGCCCTTTCCTTCGCGGCCCTTTGCGGCCCTCGGCGCCCCATGGATCCAACGCCTCCGACGTTTGCCTCGTTCAATCTACCTCCCGCCTTGCTCCAAGCCCTGGATGCGGTGGGTTACGAAGTCCCCAGCCCCATTCAGGCCGAGGCCATTCCGGTCCTCATGACGGGCCGGGATCTCATCGGGCAGGCGCAGACGGGAACTGGCAAGACCGCCGCGTTTGCGCTGCCGGTGCTGGCCCGCATCGACCTTGCGCAACGCGCACCTCAGGTGCTGGTGCTCACACCCACCCGCGAGCTTGCGATTCAGGTTGCCGAGGCCTTCCAGAGCTACGCCCGACATTTGCCGGGCTTCCATGTGCTGCCCATTTACGGGGGACAGAGCATGTTCCAGCAGCTGCGGGCGCTGCAGCGGCCGGTCCACGTGGTGGTGGGCACGCCGGGTCGGGTTGCCGACCACCTGCGTCGTCAAAGCCTCTCACTGGGAGGCCTGCGCATGCTGGTGTTGGATGAAGCCGACGAAATGCTGCGCATGGGCTTCCTGGAAGAAGTGACCTTCATCCTCGAACACACGCCCTCCAACCGGCAAACTGCCCTGTTCTCGGCGACGATGCCGGCGCCTATCCGGCAGGTGGCCCAGCAATACCTCCAATCGCCGGTCGAAATCCAGATTCGCGCGAAGACCAGCACTGTCGAGTCCGTGCGCCAGCGCTACTGGCAGGTTGCGGGTCTTCATAAACTGGATGCGCTGACCCGCATCCTCGAAGCCGAAGACATCGATGCGGCCATCGTCTTCGTACGTACCAAGACCGCCACGGTCGAACTGGCCGAAAAGCTCACCGCGCGCGGCCACGCAAGCGCTGCACTCAATGGCGACCTGAACCAGGCTCAGCGCGAGAAGACCATCGAGCAGCTCCGTGCTGGCCAGATCGACCTGCTGATTGCGACGGATGTCGCCGCACGTGGTCTGGATGTCCCCCGCATCAGCCACGTCATCAACTACGACATTCCTTATGACATCGAGGGCTATGTCCATCGCATCGGGCGTACCGGCCGTGCCGGTCGGGCGGGCGAGGCCATTCTGTTCGTGGCGCCCAGGGAAATCCGGATGTTGCGGGCAATCGAGCGCGCCACCCGGCAACCTATCGAGCCCATGCGACCGCCAACTCGCGAGGCCATCGCAGAAAAGCGCATCAACCAGTTCAAGCAGAGCGTGTTGGATGTCATGGCGACCGAGTCGCTGGAGTTCTTCTCCGGTCTGGTGGATGAATTGGCACGTGAGCGCGGCGCGGAAACGCTCGAGGTGGCGGCTGCATTAGCGATGATGGTCCAGCGCGATCGCCCACTGCGTCCTGAAGGCGGCGAAGCTCCGGCACCACGCGGCGACCGCCCGCGGGACGACGGCCGGGCGCGCCCACCCCGGGAACGCGATAGTGCCCCCCAGCGACGCGCTCGCGAACCGGGGCCGCCGCGTGAATTCAGGGCGTCGGAAGAAGACCGCGGCACCGCTCACCCACGGTCCCGCCCGACGCCGTCCTCCAGATTCCCGCAGCAGGAAGTTGAGTCGGCACCGCCGCGCTCGCCTGACCCGGCCGCCGGTTTTCCGCCGTCGGCGATGGATGAATCCGCCCACCAGCGCCGGCCCGCACAAACGCCGCGTCCTGCGCGCGCCATGGACGATGCGCCCCCGGCGGATTACGAAGTGGTGCGGTATCGGCTGGATGTGGGACACGCTCATGGCGCGACACCCCGCCACATCGTCGGGGCTATCGCGAACGAGGCGGGACTGGAAAGTCGTTACATCGGCCGGGTCGATATCCACGAGGACTTCAGCACCGTCGACCTGCCGGCAGGTATGCCTCGCGAAATTCTCCAGCACCTGAAAAAAGTTCGCTTGGGCAAGCATCGCTTCAACCTCGTGGCCATGACCGAGCCGCAGATCAAGGGCCTCGCGGAATTGAGCGCTGAAGGCGTGCGGCAGCTGCGCGGGTCGGCCAAACCCCGGCGCAAGCAACCGCGCTGATTTCTGGCGACTGATCGGGCCGCTCGAGGCATTCCAGGGACCGTCTGGGCCCTGGGTTTCGTGTCGCTGTGCATGGATGCTTCCTCGGAGCTCGTGCACGCACTGCTTCCGCTCTATCTGGCGGGCGCTTTCGGCGCCTCGATGGCGATCATTGGAGTCATCGAGGGGTTCGCCGAGGGCACGGCTCAGGTGCTCAAGGTCTTCTCTGGCGCTCTGAGTGACCGCTTGGGCCGACGCAAAGGACTTGCCCTGCTGGGCTATGGACTTGGCGCCATCACCCGCCCCGTGTTTCCTCTGGCTGAAGCGCTGTCGGTTGTCACCGCTGCCCGCCTTCTCGACCGCGTGGGCAAAGGGATCCGCGGCGCACCTCGCGATGCGCTGATCGCCGATGTAACGCCTGCCCATCAGCGTGGCGCGGCCTACGGATTGAGAGAAACGCTGGATTCGGTGGGGGCTTTTCTGGGCCCCGCGTTCGCCATCGGATTGATGCTGATCTTCGCCGACGATATCCGTACGGCCCTGTGGTTTGCCTTGATTCCCGCCGCGTTGTCCGTGTCGGTGCTTGCGATTTTCGTGCGTGAAACCCCACTCGCGGCAGCGACGGTGTCCCCGCCGCGCTGGGCTGGCATGGCGCGCCTGCCGGGGACCTTCTGGCGGGTGGTTGCCTTGGGGGTGTTGTGCACCTTGGCACGTTTCAGCGAGGCCTTTCTCGTGCTGCGCGCGGCGGATTCTGGCCTCAGTCTCGGGCTGGCACCCCTCGCGCTGCTGGCACTCGCGAGCGGGCGGATGCTGGTTTCCTACCCCGCCGGCAAGGCTTCGGATCACCTGCCGGCAACGCTGCTCTGGTCGTTGGGTTTCACGGTCCTTGGCCTAGCCGACGGTTTGCTCGCCTATGGCACCACGCCGGCAGTCGTGTTGCTTGGCGCCGCCTTATGGGGGATCCATCTCGGGCTCACTGAGGGGCTGCTTTCGCGTCAAGTTGCCAATGCGGTTCCGCCCGAGCGGGTCGGCACCGCGTTTGGTCTTTTCCATCTCGTGACGGGCCTCGTGCTCCTGCCGGCCAGTGCACTGGCCGGTGTCCTTTGGCAAGCCTTCGGGCCACGCGCCAGCTTTCAGGCCGGCGCTGTATTCGCCTGCCTCTCGATCCTGTTGGGCTTGTGGGTGCACAGGGCCCACCGGAACCCGCATAATGAAGCTTCCGGATGAGGAGGATGACGATGAAAACAGGTTTTTTAAGCGCGGCACTGCTCGCGCTGGTAGCGCTGAGTTCCCCGATTGCCCACGCCGAATCGCCCGCTGGCATGAAGCTCTATGTGCTTAACTCGGGCAGTCTCAAGCTTGGCAAGGGACTGCTGCAGAACTTTGCGCCCATGGAGCCCAAGATTGAAATTCCCGTCGGGATGTTCGTGGTCAAGCACCCGAAGGGTAACGTGCTGTTCGACACCGGTAGCAACGACAAGCTCATCACCGATCGCTCCTACTGGGGCAAGTACGCCGATGTCTTCGAGCCGATGATGACCCCCGATATCTCCATCGAAGCCCAGCTCGGCAAAATCGGCCTCAAGCCGGACGATATCCGCTATGTGGTGGTCAGCCACATGCATCTCGACCACGGCGGGAACGTCGGCAAGTTCCCCAACTCGACGGTGGTCATCCAGAACGACGAGATAAACTTCGCGTTCTTCCCGGACGAGCCTTTCGCCGGTGCCTACATTCAGGGAGATGTGCTCGCGCTGCGTGCGGGACTTGGTTCCCAGCGACCGAACGCCATGAACATGATTCGCCTGGACGGAGACTTCGATCTCTTCGGTGATGGTAGTGTCATGGTCAAACGCTCGGTCGGACACACCAAGGGTACGCAGATGCTGCTCGTACGCCTGCCAAAGACCGGGTCGATCATCCTGACCAGCGATGCGGCCTACTTTCGCGACAACGTCGAGAAGTCGCTGCCCCCGAACCTCGCGCTCGCCTATGACCCACCGGGCATCATGCGCGGCTACGAATGGATCCGCTTCATGATGGCTTCCGAGGGCGCCAACTTCTTCACCTCTCACGATCCGGATGCGTGGAAAACGCTGAAACACGCGCCCGAGTTCTACGAGTAAGAATGATTTTTTTAAGTCACGCATCGGGGCCCACGGGCCCCGATGTCGTTTCTGCTTGAGGCCGCCCACCGGTGACTTCTGAA
>JBIKOF010000153.1:0-5101 GCA_044358205.1 Gammaproteobacteria bacterium
CTTCCGCGAGGCACTGCCTGTTGTAATCGAGTGGCTGACGGCTTTTCTGAGCAATGGCCTTGGCAATTGCCAGGGCCTCGAGCAGGCCTAGAATCCCGACGGCGAATGCCGAGGAGAAAAGATGGCTGACCCAGGCCACATCAATCCTCGGCACGTGGAAAGCGGGCAGCGCTGCCGGCACCTTCTCGACCAGACTTACCGCATCGGCCCCCAGCACCGCTGGGTCGCTCCAGCCCAGCAATTTCACCCCGAGACTGGTGATGACCACCGTGATCAGCATATCCACTTGTGGCAAGCCCATCCGGCGAATCAGTTGACGAGTGAGCAGCGAGACACCGATAGCGGCAACTCCCACGGCGATGGCCCGGGGGTTGAATGACGCTTCCTGGGTCACCGTGAGCCAAAGACGATGAAACACGTGCAGGTTGCCGCTTCCTTGTGCTTTGACACCGAGCAGATTGGCAACCTGACCGACCATGGTCAGGATGGCCGCACCGGCGATGAAGCCAGTGACTACCGATTCCGATATATAACGTGTGATGTCGCCGAGGCGGGTAACAGCGATGGCTATTTGGACCATCCCAGCCATCACGGCGAGCAGAAACATGGCTTCGAAATACTGCCCGGGCGATTCCGGATCGATAAATGCGAGCGCGCTGAATACCAGCAGTGAGACTGCACCGGTCGGCCCGTTGATGAGGTGCCGCGATGATCCCAGCATGCTCGCAATTGCGCCGAACACGATTGCGGTATAGAGCCCGAACCGCGGGTCGACGCCGGCAATCAAGGCGTAGGCCATGCTCTGTGGCAAGGAAATGGCGGTGACGGTGATACCAGCGATGAAATCGGCGCGGAGCCCGCCGACCCGCGTGGGTCGGTGCCCGCGAATGGTCGCCGGAAAATTCCCCGAGGCGTCAGCGCTCAAGGGCTAGTCCCTTCCCTGATATTCGAAGCAAGGGTTCCCCTGTCTCGAGGGAGGCCGGTGGGAGCACGCTTCGAACTTCCGTTTCGTAGAGGATGTCGGCCAGCCCGCCGGACCCAAAGAAAGTTTGCACGGCCTCGGTCCATGTGGGTGCCACGTTGCTGATTGGAAACAACTCCACGTGCGGGAAGCGCGCATAGTGAACAGAAAAAACCTGCTCAGATCTGGGTCGAAAGCCATGTTGCGCGAGGATTTCCTGCGCTTCGGCTGAAAAGAGAAACTGCAGATAGCGTTTAGCCAGAGCAGTCGTGCCATGGCGTTGTGTATAGGCATCCAGCCAGGTGACGCCCGACTCGACCAGCAGACTGACAGGAGGGTAGACCACTTCGAAGGCATCCGGTCGAGCGTTAAGGACGGCCAGCGCGTCGTGCTCCCGCAACAGCAGGACATCTGCCTCCCCCTCCTCGACGAAGATGCGCGTGAGCGTCCGGGCGTCTTCGACCCGATAAAGGGTGTGCCTGAAAAGACGTCGAATAAAATCTTCGGCATCTTCTGCACTGCCGCCTGCCGCGCGCACGGCACCCCACGCGGCCAGCACGCAGGTCTGTCCCTGCGTCATCAGGGCGGGATCGGGGATCAGCAGGCCAACACCCATCTTCACCAAGTCTGGCCAGTCTTGCAGATGCAGCGGGTTACCCTTGCGTACAAGAAAAACCACCGTGGTGTACCAGGCACCAGCGCCTCCCGGTGGACGACTTTCCCAGTCCTCTGCAATCAAGCCAGTCTTCTGCATCTGGTTCACGCTTGATGGCAACCCCATCGATACCACGTCGGGTTCGATTTCCCCGGACAGGATGCGCATCGTTTGCATGACATTGCCGCCGTGGGAGGTCGTGATTTGGACGCGGTGGCCACTCTGCGCAAATTCTGCCTGCTCGAAACGTCTGTTCAGGACTGCGAACACTTTTTCGGTGGATTGCGATGAGACGAGGCGCAACCCCCGATCGGTGGGCGGCACCAGGTTGGTTCTCCAGAGTAGAAAGGCCGCCAGAAAACAGCCCAGTACTGCGAGCACATCGGCCAAAGGGAAGGCGCGGCCTGGGCTGGGTGGCATCCGGTTCGGTTTCCAGTGGTTGGAGGGGCGGCGAGACGAGGGGGCGGCCCGCGCCCCCTGTTCGCAAGGCGGCGCTATTTGCGCTTGCGGGCAGCGGCAGGCTTGGCAGCGCGCGCAGGACTCTTCTTTGCCGGTTTGGTCTGTTCTGCCCAGAGGGCCTGGGCTTCTTCCCAGCCTACGACCGCGAGTGGTTGTCCTTCCTCGCTTACGAAGTTCAGGGGACCGAGGAAGGTCATATAGAACTCGCTGACCACCGGAAAGAAGGTCCGGTCGTGACGTGCGTTCGCCGATTCATACCCGTAGCCCGGTGCGATAGCCGTGGCGCCGCCTTCGTCCTCGCCGCCGCGGACTTCCATCCGACCCTTCGTCAGAAAGTACTCACCGGGACCAATATGCACGTGACGGGCGAAGGAAGAGCCCTTGGGACAGGCGAATATGGCGGTCCATGCTCCCATTTCGGGTGATACGTGCAGCAGCTTCCACTTGATGCCCCCTTCGGATAGGGCTGCCGGAAACGGCATCCAGGGCGCCGCATCAATCTGCACGTATTCCTGTTTTACCTTGGCCTTCAGCATGCTTCCTCCTCAGGGTTTTTCTGGTCTGAACTCTGACGGCAGGGACGAGCCCCGCGCGATGTTGAGCGCTGCACGATGTCCGTGTAGCCGCCCTCGTTGACGACGTTGCGATAGCCCGCCGCCTGTAACTGGAGCTTTGCGATTTCGGCGCGCACACCCGCCGCGCAGTAAACCCGAATTTCGGTGTCCTTGTCTGCGGCCAGCTTGGGAACCGCCACAGCGACCTCCAGATAGGAGATGTTATGGGCGCCCGGCAGATGCCCCCCGGCAAATTCCTCGGGACTGCGGACGTCCACCCACAACGGCTCCTCGGCGTGGGCTGCATGCCCCAGCAGCAGCAAGAGCAAGGCGCCTGAGTGCAGCAAAGATTTCATTTGCGACGGCTGCTTCCGCGCGCGGCGGGTGCCCGTCGTTGCGAGCTACCTGCCGCTTTGGTGGTCTTTTTCGCTTTCGCGCCTACGCGTGGAAGACGATTGGGGCGTGAGGGCTTGGCGAGCGCGTTGAATAACCGTTCCTTCGGATACTCGGCGCCAACCACATGGCGCAGCGTGATCGCCCGCACCACCTGATAGGTGCGAACCCGGAAGGCGGGGTCACAGGACATCCGTACATATAAATCCTTGGGCGGCACGCCGTAGTCATCGCGCAGCCACTCCATCAGGTTGCGGGTGGCATCCATCACCGCCTGCTCCATCGGCATATTGATGCCCACCGCCACCACGCTGTCTGGTTTTTCGATGCGTACGCAGGGCAGACGACGGTTCTTGATTACGGTGCACGACAGCTGGACCGTCGCCCGGGTTTCGTCCGCAATCCCGGTGAACTCGGTGTCGCCCTGGCCGCCATGGACGTCGCCGATGTAGAGCAGGCCGCCTTTACAGTAGGCGTTCAGGTAGATGGTGTGCCCTGCGCGGATGTCGCGGCAGTCGATGTTGCCGCCGAAAGCGCCTTGCCCAAGCACAGACGTGAAAACCTCACGTTCCGAGGCCGTCGCCAGGGTCCCGATGAAGGGCTGCAGATCCCAACTGAGGCTCTCCGAGTATTTGCCCGTACCGTCACGGGTGTGTCCACTGGGGCCTGGAAAATGTTCGATGACATGGACGTAGGGCTCCACGCAGTCCGGGAACTGGACTTGGTCGGACAGCGGGCCCATACCGGGCAGGATTCCGGAAAACCCGTAGCGCCAAGGGTCGATCCAGTCGATATGCACAGCCAGCACATCCCCTGCCTCGCAACCTTCCACATAGATGGGCCCGACGACGGGATTGAACAGCGGCGGCCATGCGCGTGTGAGCTTGGCCAGGTGCTCTCCCGTCATGCTGTGGACGGTAGGGGTGTCGCTGTCGTCGGCCACCAGCCCGCTCAGGGCGTCATCTGTCTCCACCTGAAATTTTTCGCCCTGCTTCACGCGGAGACAGGGTTTATCCCGAAAATCGAAGGCATATTTCTGAACCTTGCCGCGGAGGATCTTCTTCATGCTGATGCCTCAGGAGGATTGAAGCGCCGAGCGTAGCGCAGGTGCAGTGCGGTGCTCAATTTTGGTTATGCAGCGAAAACCCCGGCGCGGTCTGTGGCTGGCTCCCGCCCGCTCGGCTGTGGCAGTCTGCGCGCCGGGGCGTGATGTTTTTTCGACGCGGAGGAAACCAAGATGAACGACATCGAATTCGGCCTGTTCGACTGGGTCGATCGCGGCACGGGGACCACAGCCGAGCTCTACGAGTCCAGACTTGCGCTGATTGAAGCGGCCGAAGCGGCCGGATTCAGGGGCTATCACATGGCCGAGCACCACGGCACGCCATTGGGTATGGCGCCTTCCCCTTCTGTATTTCTCGCGGCTGTGGCCCAGCGCACACGCACCTTGCGCTTCGGGCCTCTGGCATTTCTGCTGCCGCTCTACGATCCGCTGCGTCTGGTAGAGGAGGTATGCATGCTCGACCACCTCAGCGGAGGGCGCGTCGAGCTCGGTATCAGCAAGGGCGTCTCACCCCACGAGCTTGCCTGCTTTGGCGTGGAGGCCGGGGACACGCGTCGCATGTTCGAAGAGTCGCTCAGCGTGTTTCGCGCCGGGATGACTCAGGACACGCTGAACTTCGAGGGTGAGCACTACGCGTACACGGGCGTGCCCATGGAGATTTCACCGCTTCAGCAGCCTTACCCTCCCTTGTGGTACCCCACCCATAATCTGGAAAGCGTCGACTACGCCGCGCGCCATGGGTATCACTTTGCGAGCCTGGGGCCCGTGGCCCTGGTGCGGCAACTCACGGATCGGTATCGGGCGGTATGGGCGGCGCATCGACACGCGCCGGATCGAATCAACGGCCATGTCGAATCTCCCAAACTGGCCGCGATGCGCCAGATTTTCATTGCCGATACAGATGAAGAAGCGCTCCGTGTGGGGCGCGCCGCCTACGACGACTGGTACAGCTCCATCACCCGACTGTGGCACCGCCACGATGACCATAGCGTGGACCAGCTGTTCGATTGGGACTT
>JBIKOF010000154.1:0-5088 GCA_044358205.1 Gammaproteobacteria bacterium
GCTGCGCTGGCCGGTGTTACGCCTGCTTTCCGCATCGATGGTGGGCGCCGGTACCCGAGACCCGGCTCGGCGGCGGTTGGGAGGACTGAGTCCCGGGAGCTGACGCCCCCGGGACCGATTGAAAGCCCGACTTCAGGCTGCGGCGGGATTCATCACCGCTTTGACCTCTAGGAATTCGTCGAAGCCGAATTCGCCCCATTCGCGACCATTCCCCGACTGCTTGTAGCCGCCGAAGGGTGCCTTGAAATCGAGCCCGGCGCCGTTCACGTGCACGTTGCCGACGCGCAGCCGGCAAGCGACGTTCTGGATACGCTGCGGATCCTTGCCCGAGATATAGCTCGACAGGCCGTACACCGTGTCGTTGGCAATGGCGATGGCTTCCTCGTCGTCCTTGTAAGGCAGAATTGCGAGGACAGGGCCAAATACTTCTTCGCGTGCAATGGTCATGTCATTGCGCACGTTCGCGAACACCGTCGGCTTGACGTAGTAACCCTTGGTCAGGCCTTCCGGCAAACCGGTGCCACCGCACACCAGTTCGGTGCCTTCGTCGATGGCCTTCTGGATGAGCGCCTGAATCTTGTCGAACTGCACCTTGCTCGCCACCGGACCGATGATGGTTTTGGCATCGTTCGGATCGCCCACCGTGATCTTGGCGGCCGCGGCACGCGCAATAGCGACGGCGTCTGCGTGACGGGACGCGGGGACCAGCATCCGGGTCGGCGCGTTGCAGGATTGGCCAGAGTTCTGGCAAACGTGCTGCACACCACGCTTTACGGCGGATTCAAAGTCGGCGTCGTCGAGAATGATGTTTGGCGACTTGCCGCCGAGTTCCTGCGAGACCCGCTTGACGGTATCGGCGGCGGCCTTGGCCACCTGGATTCCGGCGCGGGTGGAGCCGGTGAAAGACATCATGTCTACATCGGGGTGGCTGGAGAGCGCGGCACCGACCTCCGGGCCGTCGCCGTTGACGAGATTGAATACGCCCTTCGGCACGCCGGCTTCATGAAGAATTTCCGCAAGCAGAGCCGCATTGAGCGGAGCGACCTCGGAGGGCTTCAGCACCATGGTGCAGCCGACGGCGAGCGCCGGAATGACCTTGCAGGCAATCTGGTTGATGGGCCAATTCCAGGGTGTGATGAAACCGCAGACGCCGATGGGTTCGCGGCGGAGGGTGACGGTGCCGCGGTTTTCCTCGAACTCGAAGTTCTTCAGCACTTCGATGGCAGTGGTGAGATGGCCAAGGCCGGTGGCTGCCTGAGCCGCCTTGCTGAGCGACATGGGCGCGCCCATCTCAGCAGAAATGGTTTCGGCCATTTCGTCGTAGCGCTTCTTGTATACAGCGACGATGGCTTCGAGAAGCTCCACGCGCTCCTGACGGGTGGTGCGGGAAAATGACGGGAAAGCCGCCTTGGCGGCCGCAACGGCCTTGTCCACGTCAGCCTTGTTGCCGAGCATGATCTGGCCGATGACTTCCTCGGTGGCAGGATTGATCACGTCGTAGGGACGCGGATCGCTCGGTGCGACCCATTCACCGTTGATATAGAACTTTAGGCAACTCTTCACGACTGACACTCCTTGAGTAGGGTTTTTGCACGAAAGCCCGCACGGGGGGCCTGAACTGGGCGGGCGGTATTCTGGTCCGAAACCTGCCCTCTGGCTATCTGTGGGCAGGCCGCTTCAAGGCCGACCTTAATCGCAGGCAACCCGCGTGCGGTTTACTCTTGTACACTAGTGGACCCCGGGGAGGACCGGGTTAGGCGCTGCGCGAGCGGCGAGCGGACAGACTGGACCGGCGTAGAGGCCCGACGCCTCGCGCGGTCCAATCCATCTGGTGCGCGGTCCCGCGGTTGGACGCACAACGAAAAATCACAGTGGGAGGTTCTCATGCAATACGCGTTGCCAGGCGCCGCAGGCGCCAAGGTCGAGTTCAAACAGCGCTATGCCAATTACATCGGTGGCGCTTGGGTGCCGCCCGTGGCGGGCGAGTACTTCGAGAACCTCAGTCCGGTCACGGGCAAGGTGTATTGTGAAATCCCGCGCTCCAACAAAGACGATATCGAACTCGCCCTGGACGCAGCGCACGCCGCTAAAACCGCGTGGGGCCAGACCGCCCCGGCCGCACGCGCCGCCGTGCTGCTCAAGATTGCTGACCGCATCGAAGCCAACCTCGAAATGCTCGCGCTGGCCGAAACCTGGGACAACGGCAAACCGATCCGGGAAACGCTGGCAGCGGACCTGCCGCTAACGGTCGACCACTTCCGGTATTTCGCCTCTGCCATCCGGACTCAGGAAGGCCGACTGTCTGAAGTCGACCACGACACGGTCGCCTACCATTTCCATGAGCCGCTGGGCGTGGTGGGCCAGATCATTCCCTGGAACTTCCCGCTCCTGATGGCGGCGTGGAAGCTGGCGCCAGCGCTGGCGGCGGGCAATTGCGTGGTGATGAAGCCCGCCGAACAGACGCCGGTATCCATCCTCAAACTGTTCGAGGTCATCGGCGACCTCATCCCGCCCGGCGTGGTAAACGTCGTAAATGGCTTTGGTGTGGAAGCCGGCAAGCCGCTGGCGCAGAACAAGCGAATCGCCAAAGTCGCCTTCACCGGTGAAACGACCACCGGTCGCCTCATCATGCAGTACGCCTCCGAGAACATCATTCCGGTCACGTTGGAACTGGGCGGCAAATCGCCGAACGTGTTTTTCCCGGACGTCATGGCGCAGGACGACGACTTCCTGGACAAGGCGATCGAAGGCTTCACGATGTTCGCGCTCAATCAGGGCGAAGTTTGCACCTGCCCATCGCGCGCCATCATTCACGAATCCATCTACGACCGTTTCATGGAGCGCGCCATCGCCCGCGTGCAGCAGATCAAGCAGGGCAACCCGTTCGATCTGAGCACCATGATTGGCTCGCAGGCATCGAGTGAGCAGATGGAGAAGATCCTGAGCTACATCGATATCGGTAAGGCAGAAGGTGCGAATTGCCGCATCGGTGGCGAACGAAACATGCTTTCGGGCGATCTGGCCGAGGGCTACTACATGAAGCCCACCGTCCTCGAAGGACACAACAAGATGCGGGTCTTCCAGGAAGAAATCTTCGGGCCCGTGGTGGCGGTGACCAAGTTCAAGGATTTCGACGAAGCACTGTCGCTGGCCAATGACACCCTCTACGGTCTGGGCGCCGGTGTGTGGTCCCGCGACGGCACCACCGCCTATCGCTTTGGTCGTGGTTGTCAGGCTGGACGCGTCTGGACCAACTGCTATCACGCCTACCCGGCACATGCCGCGTTTGGCGGGTACAAGCTGTCCGGGATCGGTCGGGAAACCCATCTGATGATGTTGGGCCACTATCAGCAGACCAAGAATCTGCTGGTGAGCTACAGCCCGAAAGCGCTGGGCTTCTTCTGAGGCACGCGGGGCGCGGGGGCTTGAGTGCCCCCGCCACCCGACTCATCACGAGGATCGCCACCCATGCAAAAGACGCTCCGAGTTCTCGCCACCGACGCCGCGCTGGCGCTCATCGCCAAGCTGGAGCGCACCCACGGGTTGCTGATGTTCCACCAGTCGGGTGGATGCTGTGATGGGAGTGCACCTATGTGCTATCCACGCGGGGAATTCCGAGTGGGTGGCAGTGATGTGCTGCTGGGTGAAATTGGCGGCACACCCTTCTACATGAGCGCTGCCCAGTTCGAATACTGGAAACACACCCAACTCATCATCGACGTGGTACCCGGTCGCGGCGGGATGTTTTCGTTGGAAGGCCCCGAGGGGGTCCGTTTTCTTACCCGCAGCCGGCTGTTCACCGACGATGAAGTCCAGCAGCTCGCCAGCGAGGAGGTCGCTGCATGAGTAGCGCGGGCGCCACTGTTCCACGGTCCCCAGAGGGAGAACCGCCGTCGGACCTTGCCGGGCTGCGTTCGCTCATTTCGCCGCTCGCCAGCCTGCCCGGTGCCCTGCTACCTGTGCTTCACGCGGTGCAGGACCATATTGGATACATTCCGGAATCCGCGCTGCCTGTGATCGCCGAGGTGCTCAATCTCTCGGTCGCGGAAGTGCATGGCGTGGTCACGTTCTATCACTGGTTCCGGCGCAGCCCCGGAGGACGCAAAATCCTTCGCGTATGTCGGGCAGAAGCCTGTCAGGCCATGGGCGCGAACGCGCTGGTGGCGGCGGCCGAGGCCCGGTTGGGGGTGGTAATGCACGGCACTCGGGCGGATGGGGCGGTGACCTTGGACCCCGTTTATTGCCTGGGGAACTGCGGTTGCGCGCCGGCGGTCATGGTGGATGATCGTGTTTACGGTCGCGTGACCCCGGAAAGACTCGAAGAGGTACTCGTGGCAGAGGGCTTGGCATGATCCGCGTTTACGTGCCTCGAGATGCGGCTGCCCGCTCGCTGGGGGCTGATGCGGTTGCAGACGCGGTGCGCCGCGAAGCTGCGGCGCACGGGGCAGCGGTAGACCTGGTGCGCAACGGCTCGCGTGGCATGTTCTGGCTGGAGCCGCTGGTCGAAGTGGAAACTCCCGAGGGCAGGGTGGCGTATGGTCCGGTTGGCGCCGCCGATGTTCCGGGCTTGTTCGAGGCAGGATTCCTGAGCGGCGGAGCGCATCCGCTGGCGCAAGGACTGACCGCCCAGATCCCCTGGCTCGCACGCCAGGACCGGCTTACCTTCCGGCGCGTGGGGCTTACCGATCCAGTCTCGCTGGTGGACTACCGTGCACACGGCGGGTTGGAAGGGCTGCAGAAAGCGCTTGCGCTGGCGCCTGCAGATATCGTCCGCACCGTCACTGAGTCCGGCCTCCGCGGGCGCGGCGGGGCGGCCTTCCCCACCGGAATCAAGTGGAAAACCGTCCTCGACACCCCGGCGACCCAAAAATACATCGTCTGCAACGCAGACGAGGGCGATTCCGGTACCTTCGCGGATCGTATGCTGATGGAGGGCGATCCCTTCTGCCTCGTCGAAGGCATGATCATCGCGGGTCTAGCGGTGGGTGCGACCCAGGGCTACATCTATTGCCGGGCCGAGTATCCTGATGCATGGCGCGTTCTCAACGAAGCGCTCGCCGTGGCCTATCGCGAGGGGGTCCTTGGGGC
>JBIKOF010000155.1:0-5083 GCA_044358205.1 Gammaproteobacteria bacterium
GAGCGTGGCAACATCGATACCAAGCTGCCTGGCGGCCTCGCGCTTGCTGCCCCAGCGGGCGATCGCGTCTGCGATGACAGTCCGCTCCATTTGGCGCACCCGATCACGCAAGCTTGTACTGCCATCCTTGGCCTGCGCTGGACCCGGCACTCCCTTTAACTGGAGATAAGCTGGCAGATCGATGGGGTGTGCGACGGTATCGGCCATGATGGATGCGTGTTCCAGCACATTTCGCAGCTCGCGCAAATTGCCGGGAAAATCATGGCCAAGCAGGATGCGTCGCGTGTCGGGTGCGAGGCGAAGCTGCGGAACGCGGTTCACATTGACTTTTTCGAGCAGCGTATCGAGCCAATGCTCGAGGTTGTTCTCGCGCAGTGGCGGCAGACTCAGACTGAAGCTCGATACCCGGTAATACAGATCATCTCGAAAGCCACGCGCCATCCGCATGCCAGCGAGATCACGATGCGTCGCACAGATGACGGAAACATCGACCTGGCGACCGCTCCCACCGCCGATCAACTGGACACTCCCATCATCGAGAAAGTGAAGCAGCTTGGCCTGCGCAGTGAGTGGGATCTCGGCGATCTCGTCAAGGAACAGCGTGCCGCCTGCGGCCCGTTCGATGTATCCACGCCGGCCGCCCGGTAGAGCGCCCGTGAACGCCCCACGTTCGTAGCCGAAAAGTTCTGATTCAAAAAGTGCTTCTGGAATGCTGCCGCAGTTAACGTGCACGAAGGGGCCCTCGCTGCGGGCGGAGCGCGCATGGATCTGGCGCGCAAGCACGGACTTGCCAACACCGGTTTCCCCCTCAAGCAGAACGCCGACCTTGCGCCCCAATGCCTCGGCGGCTTTTGCTGTAAGGCGTTCAAGGGCCGGGGTGAGGACCATCGCATCTCGTGTGAGCTGCTCACCTCGGGGACGCGCTGCGGTTTCACGCGCATATTCGGGACTCAGGAAGAAAAGCGTGAAGCCGTCCAGCGCGGTTTTTCCAGGCAGCTGGTGGCGTTGCACACCGTAGCGACCTCCGGTGCGGGCACGCACCGAAAAATGCGGTCGGTGCGCCTCGTCCATCATCAGGACTTCGTCCCCTTCGGCCAGGGTGTCGCGACAAAGCAGTAAAAATGAGCGACTTATTGCGGTGTGGCGACGCACGCCGAGCAAGGACTCTGCGCGTGCATTGAAACCCGTGATCCGTCCGTCGCCCGCGACGATCACGACCGCTGCAGGGAGGAGATCGAGAATGTGCGCAAAGCCAGAGGATTCGAGCAGCCGGGCGAGTGAGGCAGCATCGACCGTGCGGTCCTCTACGAAGCCGAACTCGAGCGGAGGAATCGACGTGGGCTCACTCATGTCCCCGCTCCGGATATCCGATCAAGTGGGCGGCAGCTGCCCCATAAACGGCGTAGAAATCCGCCTTCGATATCCGCCCGCACATCGTTTTCAACGCGTAGCTCCGAACCGTCGTAGCGCTGATCGACAGACAGAGCGCCATCGATTGCGTATCCGGACCGGATGATGCGGCGAACGAAGGCCTCGTTGGCTGGGCTTCGCGGCCAGTACAGCCGGACACTCTGTTCACACAGGTCGAGTTGGTGTGGAAGCCCGTAAAGTCTCGACATCGCCAGATTACAGAGACGCCAGTACGACGCATGACTGAAAACCCGAAAGACAATTTCATCTTCTGCCAGACTGATATCGATCGCGTCTGCGAATTCGATGCACCAATGGGCCTCTTTGCCGGTATCCGCGATTTGGCGCAGCAGACGGTTCTCTGCCTCTAGCCGGCTGACCCGTGCGCCCAGTGCACCCAGTGGGCTCTTGTCCAGGGTGACCCTTACTCCGCCGCAGTGGCCCAACGTGGCGCGGGCGAGGACCTTGAGGATGCTGCCATCCTGACGTTTCAGCGCAAGTTCTGCTGGTGGGGGCGAATTGCCCAGGAGACCTTGTAATACCCGCAGCACCCAACCAACCGTCTCATCCGTGTAGATGGCGGATGCCGGGTGACCGACCAGGCTTCCCTCCGCGTAACCGAGGGCGGCGGTTTCAGATTGATTGGCCCAGACAAGAATACCGTCGGCATCGATCACGTCCAGCAAACTTGCAACGGGGGTTGTGACATCTATCCGGGTATCGCGAGGCGAGATCTGGTCGATGAAGGCGGGCACGGGCGGGCTCAAAAAATTCCCCTCAGTCTCTCGGTGTCAGATGGGAGTCGAAGCGATTCTCGCGTCGCACGCTCAGCCCCGCAAGCCAAAGCGCAGGGGGAGCCGGATGGCGCCGGTATTACCGCTGTCCGGAAGCCAAGTGGCTTCGCCATCCACTGCGAGCCCTGTCAGGCGCCCCGAGAGGGCGCGCAAGGCGACCGCCATATCGCTGCGTGCAACCGCGTGCCCAAGGCAGTAATGAATTCCGCCGCCGAAGCCATGATGCGGTGTACGCCGCTGGCTGATGTCGAAATCCGCAGTCCCATAGGCGTCTGGGTCGCGCCCCGCGGCCGCTGCAAACAGGTGCACGGTCGTTCCTCGGGTGATTTTCAGGCCTTCGAATTCGAAGTCTTCGGCAGCTTCACGGCTTACCCACGTGGTGGTGGGCTGCAAGCGCATTACTTCCTCCACCGCCTGCGGCGAGAGATCGGGGTTGTGCGCAAGCAGCTCCCACTGCTGCGGATGTTCGAGGAAGAGCTTGATCGCGAGACTCAGCTGGTTTCGTGTGGTGTCTATGCCACCGAATATGAGAAGTACCACCATGTCTCGGAGCTCCTCGTCGGACAAGCGATCGCCGGCCTCGTTGGCGAGCACCAAGTCGCTCAGGAAATCTCCTCGTGGCTGGCGCCGGCGTTCGAGAATGAGTTTGTCAGCGTAGGAGAACAGCGCTTCGACTGCAGTATCTATGTGTGGGAGTTCCTCACGGAAGCGAATGCCGAGGGCGAGACCCATGACGGAGGCCAGATCGGCGATTTTGCGCCAGTCTTCATCCGGGATTCCGAGCAGGTAGGTGACGACGCGGGTGGCATAGGGTTCGGAGAACTCGGCCATGAACTCAAACTGCCCACGCGCCGCGAATTCGTCGATAACACTGTGCGCCAGACGCTCGAATTCCGGTCCGAGCGGGGCAAGCGCGCGTGGTGAGAACGCCGGTAGCACCAGCCGCTTCAGACGTGCGTGATCGGTGCCTTCCCGACACAGCAGGATGCGCGACCACCAGGTCGCAAAAGGTCCCTCCGTGACCCCATTATGGGCAGGCCAGCGCGCGCTGCCTTGGATGAGACGGGGATCCTTGACCAGACGCCCGATCTCGGCGTGTCTCAATATGGCGAGACCATAGGGAGTGTAGGCGTACCAGCTCTCTGTCCGGGCGCGATCCACCTCGGCCGAGTGCATCGAAAAATCGGCGCTCTCGATGTCGAGGAAGGGAGCCCCGCTGGTCACGGCAGATACTCCAGAAAGCGTTCGTAATCCCACTCGGTCACCGTAGCCATGAAGCGGTTCCACTCGTCCCGCTTGAAATGCAGAAACACGCGCGACATTTCTCCGGGTAATGCGCCCATTACCACGGGATCGGCTTCCAGCGCATCCAACGCCTCGCGTAGATCGCTCGGGATGCGCCGCACTTCCTTGCCTGCCTCCATGGCTTCGTAGATGTTGCGTTGTTCGGGCTCGCCAGGATCGCACTGACGCACCAGACCATCATCGAAGGCGCGAAGCAGCCCGGCGGCCATCAGGTAAGGATTGACCAGAGAGTCCACCGCCCGGTACTCAAGTCTGCCCGGCGCGGAGACGCGGACCGAGGCGGTCCGATTCTGCAGGCCCCAGTCGCGATACACCGGGGCCCAAAAGCCCAGATCCGCGAGCCGCCGGTATGAGTTCACGGTCGATGCGCCCAGTGCGGTCAGCGCCGGGAGGTGCTCCATCATTCCGCCGATGCAGTGCAAACCCACTTTATCCGGGAGCCAAGCCCCGTCGGCGCGCAGGAATTCGTTGCGCCCACCCTTGGCATAGGTGAAAACCTCGTCACTACCGGGCAATTCACCCTCGCAACCAATTGGATTGACGACCTCGTCTCCACCGCTCCAGAGCGATACATTGTGGTGGCAGCCGTTCGCGGCCATGCCCATGAAGGGTTTGGTCATGAAGGTGGCGATGAGGTTGAACTCGCGCGCCACCTGCGCACAAATCTGGCGATAAGTTGTGAGGCGATCGGCATTTCGCAAGGCCTCGTCGAACCAGATGTTGAGTTCGAGCTGTCCGGGCGCATCCTCATGGTCGCCCTGAATCATGTCGAGACCCATGGCCTGTGAGTAGCTCGTGACTTTCTCGATCACGGGGAAAAGCTGCTCGAATTGGTCGATATGGTAGGCGAAGGGGCGTGTAGTGCCGCCCGCGAACTTGCCGTCCGCGCCCCGTTTCAACCACATCATTTCCGGTTCGCAGCCAACCCGCAGATGCATGCCGTGTCGGCGCTCGAAATCTGCATGGATGCGGCGCAGATTGCCGCGGCAATCCGAGGTGAGGAACGCGCCCGCATCCTCTGCATCTTCCCGGTTGCGGAAAAGTGTGCAGAAAACCCGGGCGACACGCGGATTCCATGGCAACTGGCAGAAAGTTTCGGGCTCCGGGATTGCTACCAGCTCGGAGGCATTGGCGCCGTAACCGATGTAGTTACCTCGGCGGTCCACGGTGACATCTGCCACCGCGCCATACCAGAGCTGCACGCCGCGCTCCGCAATTGTGCCCCAGTGTGGGGCGGGCGCGGCCTTGCCCATCACGCGCCCCGTGACGGAGACGAATTGATAGAGCACGTGCTGGATACCGAGGGTGCGAATCTTCTCACTGACGCGTGCTACGCCCGCGCGTCGCTTCTCATCCGCGATGTAACGCGCGAGATCGGTTCCCACGCTGGTGCTGGCAGGATGCAGTTTTGCGGGCTGGAGGGTGTCCTCAGTCATGCGATGCTCCGTTGGATACTCAGGCGATTTCAAAGTAGCGAGCCTTCTCCGCGATGCTGACCGCACGGCGCAGGCTGTCATGTTCATGGCGGCGGCTAGCGACGTAGGGACCCAGAAAGGTTTCGCCGAACATTTCGC
>JBIKOF010000156.1:0-5080 GCA_044358205.1 Gammaproteobacteria bacterium
TCGCCCCTCCGCGCTTCACGCTACGCGAGGCGCGCTCCGGAGCATCCCACCCCGCGTCCCTTAAACCTCAAGCGGGCGTGCAGTGAGATGCCCGCAGCGGGCATCTGCTAGCCCGCGGAGGGCGCTCACTGTGCGGCCGCCACCAACCCCGGAACGCATCACGCACCAGGGCCGCACGGCGGTCGCCCCTCCGCGCTTCACGCTACGCGAGGCGCGCTTCGGAGCATCCCACCCCGCGTCCCTCACACCTCAAGCGGACGTGCAGTGAGATGCCCGCAGCGGGCATCTGCTAGCCCGCGGAGGGCGCTTACTGTGCGGCCGCTCCTACACACAGCGCGAGCATCGGGCCGCGCACTCAGCGTTTCACGCCTTTCAGAAGTTCGGTGGCGATGATGATGCGCCGGATCTCGCGCGTGCCGGCTCCGATGTCGGAGATCTTGGCGTTACGGTAATGCCTGTTTACCTCGGTCTCCCACATGAAACCCATGCCCCCGTGAATCTGCACGGCCGATTCCGTGGCTTCCACGTGCAGCCGACCCGCTTTCAGCAAGGCAGCGGCGCAGAGCTTGTGCAGCTCACCCCGGCCGCCGCCGCCCGCTTCAAGGGCATTGCACGCCAGCAGCGCGCGGTAGGCGAGCAGGCGCGCTGCTTCAAGTTCGGTGTAGATATCCGCCAGCTGCGCCTGCACCATCTGAAATTCGCCAATCGCCTTGCCGAACTGGC
Organism: Gammaproteobacteria bacterium; assembly: GCA_044358205.1. Lineage (GTDB taxonomy): Bacteria > Pseudomonadota > Gammaproteobacteria > CAIKBL01. Next base: position 724 of record JBIKOF010000156.1, read on the forward strand.
GACGCTGCGCGGCGTATTCGAGCGACAAATCAAGGACGCGCTGGATGCCGCCAATCATACCCACGGCGAAAAACGCCCGTTCGATATCGAGACCGCTCATCACCACCGCAACGCCTGCGTTCTCCTCCATGACACGGTTGGCGGCGGGTACCCGGCACTCATCGAATACGAGTTCCCCGGTAGGGCAGCCACGCCAGCCCATCTTCTTGAGCTGCTGGGCGACCCCGAATCCGGGCATGCCTTTTTCAACGATGAAGGCCGAGATCCCCTTGGCACCGCGCTCGGGCGCTGTTTTTGCGTAGACCAGCAGCACATCGGCGATGGGTCCGTTGGAAATGAAGAGCTTTCGTCCGTTCAACACATAGGTGTCGCCATCACGGCGTGCCGTGGTGCGCATGCCTTCCAGCGCGTCTGAACCGGCACCGGGTTCGGTGAGCGCGAGCGCGCCGATCATCTCTGCGCGGCAGAGGGCTGGAATGTAACGCTGCTTCTGTGCCTCGTTTCCATTGCGCAGCAGATTGTTCAGGCAGAGATTCTCGTGGGGTCCCCAGATGGCATTGGCATTGAGGTTCCAGTAGCACATGGCTTCGCCCACCATGCCGGAGGCGAATAGATCGAGGCCTGCCCCGCCGAGTTCTGGCGGCGCGGTAATTCCGAGGTAGCCAGCATCCGCCAGGTCCTGCATGAGATGCGGGGGATACCAGTCTTCATCGTCCATCCTCGCCAACAGCGGGTGCAGGCGCTCCTCCGAGAACCGGTAGGCCTGGTCGTAGATCTCCTGATAGGCACCGCGCGGGTTGAGGAGATCAGGCGTGTCGTACATGGCGGGTCTCGCTGAAATAATTCCGAGCCCCGAGCCTAGCGCCTGCCGGTCAGAGCCGGCAATTGCCGCGTCATCTCAGCGGGAGACCAACCCCGCGAGCCTTGCGCGTAGCGCGGCCTCCGCGGCCGTATCGGTGGCCCCGAAGCCGGCGAAGAGCACCGACACCGTGATATGGCCTGCCGCAAAGCGTGCGGTGTCCGAGGTCGCATCGGCGGAATACGCCGCAGGATCCGCGCCAAAGGCTAATTTCACCGTGCCCACTGGCTCGACATCGACATAGTTCACGGCGTAACCCCAGCCGGTGCCGGGCGGTGCCCAGATGGCTGCTTTCACCGCATCTGCGGGCAGCGCGGGGTAGTTCACGTTGAGAAACGCGCCCCTCGGCAGTAGCGCTGCGCCGGACGCTGTTTTTTCCAGCGCCGCGACGAGCTTCATCACCCACGCCGCAGCCATCGGATAGGCTGCCTGAGTGGCAGGAAAGCCCGCGGCGGCTTCCGTAAAATCGAGTCCCACTGAAACTGCAATGGCGGGAACCCCGTTAAGAGTCGCCATCAGCGCGGCGCCGACGGTGCCAGACAGATGGGCGATTGCGCCTAGATTCTGGCCGCGATTTGCCCCCGAAATAACCAGATCTGGCGGGGTGTCTCGCAGCACGCGCTGCAGACCCAGCCAGACAGCATCGGCCGGACTGCCATTAACGACAAAAACATCCTTGCGTGCCTCCTGCCAGGAAAAGGAGGCGGTCGTGACGCGGGCACTGGTGCCGCTTTGGTCGGTGCGCGGTGCGACCACCGTCACTCGGTGACCGGCCGCAGCCAGTGCGTCTGCAAGTGCGGCCAATCCGGGCGCCTCGTAGCCATCATCATTCGCCAGCAACACGTGCAGCGCCTCTGCCCGCCCGCTGATCAGCAGAACACACAGGATGAACAGGCCATGTCGCAGTAAATAATGAGGCATGCGGGCTTCCACTCGGATTTTGCTGAAGTCTAGACCGCAGCCGAGCGACCGGCGAGAGGGGAAGAAAACGACGAAGCCGCAAGCCAGCGGGGCAAACTTCCTTGCGGCGGTGCCAAAAAACCCGCCGGAGCAGGTATTCTTGGGCTTCCCGTTTTCCGAGATCGCCCACATGAGTTCCGCTAGCCCAGAGACTCTCACCCATATCCGCGTCAACCAGGGTCGCATGGAAGTTGCGGCCCCGCTGCACGACCTCGTGGTTCAGGAAATCCTGCCCGGGCTCGGCATCGACCCAACGAGTTATTGGAGCCGCCTCGAAGGCGTGCTGTCGGAGCTCGCCCCCAAGAACAACATCCTGTTGCTGAAGCGTTACAAGCTGCAGGCAGAAATCGACACCTGGCATCAGTCCCGCTGCGACGCGCCCCACGATCATGCGCAATATCGGAAGTTCCTCGAAAAAATTGGCTACCTTCTGCCCGAAGGTCCGGACTTCGAAGTTTCGCCGACGAAGGTCGATGAGGAAATCGCCTCCCTCGCCGGGCCGCAGCTCGTGGTGCCGGTGAAAAATGCCCGCTACGCGCTCAATGCGACGAACGCACGCTGGGGTTCGCTCTACGATGCACTTTACGGTTCGGATGTCGTAGGGGAAGAAGACGGCGCTGAGCGCGGCACTGGTTACAATCCGGTGCGCGGGGCACGCGTTATCGCCTATGCCCGCCAGTTCCTCGACGACTCCGCCCCGCTCGTCAGCGGCTCCCATGCGGATGCCATGGCTTACCGAGTACGCGACGGTGCACTGGAAGTGCTCTTCAAGGGAGGACTGGCAGTCGGGCTGCGAGAGCCCGAGCGCTTCGTCGGCTACAACGGAGACCCAGCTGCACCGTACGAAGTGCTTCTCCGTAATAACGGCCTGCACGTCATCATTCAGATCGATCCAGAGCACCCGGTCGGACGCGTCGATCCTGCGAACGTGAAAGACCTGATGATCGAATCGGCGATCACCACCATTCAAGATTGCGAGGATTCGGTTGCCGCAGCCGATGCCGCAGACAAGACTGAGGTCTATCGCAACTGGCTCGGGCTAATGAAAGGTACCCTCACCGATACCTTCGAGAAGAACGGGCGCAAGGTCACCCGGACGCTGGCGCCAGATCGCGAATTCCTCGACCCACAGGGCAAACCCCTGGTGCTGCACGGGCGCTCGCTGCTCATCGTACGCAATGTCGGCCACCTCATGACCAACGATGCGGTGCTGCTGAACGGCGAAGAAGTGCCCGAAGGCATTCTGGACGCGTACATCACCGCCACCATCGCGCTCTACGACCTGCGCGGAATCGGCAGCCTGCGCAACTCGCGGCAGGGTTCTGTTTATATCGTCAAACCGAAGATGCATGGACCGGAAGAAGTCGCCTTCGCGTGCGCCATCTTCGACATGGTGGAAGATGCCCTCGACCTTGCGCGCAATACACTCAAAATCGGCGTAATGGATGAGGAGCGCCGCACCACGGTGAATTTGAAAGAGTGCATCCGCGCCGCGCGCGAACGGATCATCTTCATCAATACTGGATTTCTTGACCGGACCGGCGATGAGATTCACACCTCCATGGAAGCTGGGGTGATGGTTCGCAAGGAGGCGATGAAGCAGGAAAAGTGGATCAAGGCTTACGAGAACTGGAATGTGGACATCGGTCTGGCCTGCGGCCTGCAAGGCAAAGCCCAAATCGGTAAGGGGATGTGGCCTAAACCAGACCTCATGCGCGAGATGATCGAGACCAAGGCCGCGCATCTGAAGGCTGGCGCCAGCACGGCCTGGGTACCCTCACCGACAGCAGCAACCCTGCACGCCATGCATTACCACGCCATCAATGTCTGGGAAGTGCAGAACCAGTTGAAGAAGCGCACACGAGCAAGTCTGGACGACATCCTGACGATTCCGCTGCTTGGTGACACCCCGCTCACGCGGGAGCAGGTGCAGGCCGAACTTGAAAACAACTGCCAAGGCATCCTTGGCTATGTGGTGCGCTGGATCGACCTTGGTATCGGGTGTTCCAAGGTTCCAGACATCAACGATGTGGGCCTGATGGAAGACCGTGCCACCCTGCGTATCTCCAGCCAGCACATCGCCAACTGGCTGCGTCACGACTATGTCGCGCGACGACATGTACTTGAAACCTTCAAGCGCATGGCGGTGGTGGTTGATCGGCAAAACCAGAACGAACCGGGCTACAAGCCGATGTCTGCCAATTTCGATGAATCGGTTGCGTTTCAGGCAGCCTGCGAGCTGGTGTTCGGTGGCGTGCACCAGCCCAATGGCTATACCGAACCGGTGCTCCACCGTCGGCGCCGTGAGCTCAAGGCTGCAGCCGCACAGTGAGCGCCCGAGCTCGGGCTCTGTGTGGGAGCGGCCGCACAGTGAGCGCCCTCCGCGGGCTAACGGATGCCCGCTACGGGCATCTCACTGCACGTCCGCATGAGACTTAAGAGACGCGGGGTGGGATGCTCCGGAGCGCGCCTCGCGTAGCGTGAAGCGCGGAGGGGCGACCGCCGCGCGCCCCATGCCGGTGCTGGATGTGGGCGCGG
>JBIKOF010000157.1:0-5050 GCA_044358205.1 Gammaproteobacteria bacterium
GGATTCCGGGCGCGACTGTTGGCATCGCCGCAATTCGGCGCCAGCAGTTTTCTGCGAGCAGCCGGTCGCCCGTCTGTAAGGCGGGCACCAGTTCGAAATAGGCCGCCGTCGCGCCCGGCGAGACGCGTTTATCACGGACTGCACGACAGGCTGCTGGCAGGTCCACATCCGAAGGCAGCAGGTGCTGCGCGCGGACCGCCAAACGCTCCAGACTGGCAGCCAGCGCCTCTCGCGTTTGGAGGTCTAGTCCGCGGACCGCGGACTCCGCAGTCGGAAAAAATACCGGCTGTGGAGACATCCGCGGCGGCCGGTGTTCAGGCAGGTCCGGTCTCGGTTCCAATCTTGTTACAGAAGGCATTGACGAGTTGCTGCTGGCGAACCGGGTCGGCCGTCGCGGGGAACACCGTGTCGACGCCGAGAAGATCGGAACAGTCGATGATGTCTTCTTCCGAAGTGAGCGGGGTGAATGTGGCAGCGTTTGTAGCCTTCATATCAATTCCTTTTCGGCCTGAAGTAGTTTGGACTTGAACTCATAAAGAATCACGGCGCCCGCGGGGGATTACGGCAGTGGCGGCGAGCCAAATTCGCCGCCGCGCGCAATAGACCGTGCGCCCCAAGGTTCAACAACAGCTCTCTTGGCCAATCTTGTTGCAATGGGCATCGACGAGCGCGGCCTGACGCGCCGCGTCGGGCTCTGGCAGGAAGGCCTGATTGACCCCGAAGAGGTCGCTGAAATCGATGGCCGCTCCGCCATCTGCTTCATCGGTGGTAACGGGCGAAGTTTTTCGGGTGGTGTTGCTCATCTGACTTGCTCCGTGTGGGAATGAGAAAACGTTCGCCGCGAATGGCTTGGTTGCGACCGCGCCGGGGTGCGCTTCTGTGCCATGTTGGGACAACCATTTTGCGCAGTTGAGCCTTATGCTGCCCGGGCAATAACCCCAGATGCAACCGATTTGAAGGCCTGAACTGTGATTTTCATCCCAAATCCAGCCTCTCCCGCACGCGAACTCGACGCCGCCATGCGGCATGCCTTGGCCGAAAGCCTTGGTCGACTCGGGTCCCGCGCAGCGGCGCTGCTCCCCACCTCGCCAACACCCGCGCAAATTGCAGCCCGGGTTTGTGCCGGGCGCGTGCACCCCGGCGTATTTGGACGTTACTTCGATCTGGTGGCCGCGCTGCAGTCCGGACAGACGGCGAAGGCCGCAGATCTCTGGCAGACGATTGGTGCGGCGAGCACCTCCTCAGTCGAATTTCGGATTATTCCCTACGGTGCCGATACGCTTGGGGAAGACGCGGCGCGGTATCAGCGCCTGTTCGATCAGGGCCAGAAATCTCCGCTCGTGTTTCACTCGCCGTCGGCGCAGCAAATGACGGGGGCTACTGCCGCAATCACCCAAGCGATGGCCTTGCTGGAAACCGCGCTGCCCGCCTGGGCTGCAGAAATCCGGGCGCTCGTCACGGAAGTCATCGTGCTCGACGCACGAGACACCGGGATGTCCGGAGGTTCATCGATGCTGCTGTGGGGCACGGTGTTGCTTAATGTTGCCAAACCCTGTCGACGTATCAGCGCGCTCTCGGTATTGGCCCACGAAGCCACCCATCTACTGCTCTTCGGTCTCGCCCGACACGGCCCGCTGGTCAGCAATCCTCCGGAGGAAAAATTCTCGACCCCGTCGCGCCCCGTCCTGCGACCCATGAATGCGCTCTATCACTCGAGCTATGTCTCGGGTCGTCTGGCCGCGTTGTTCAGACTTCTGGCGAACTGCTCTGCACTCGATTCGGCTGAGCTTGCAGAACTCGCCGGGCTTCGCGAACTGCAACGCACGCGTTTTCTCGAGGGCTTTGAAGTCATCATGGCCCGCGCGCAACTCACGCCCTTGGGACAGGAGCTGCTCGAAGAAGCGCATCGTCTGCTGGACTGAACTGCGGCAGGTTCCGGTTTGCCGGATGTGACGCGAGGGAATCGCCGCTCGCCCGTCGAGTGGCTAAGATGCGGTTCCTTTTCAAAGAGAATCGCCATGACCCACAGCATGACCGCCTTTGCCCGCGTTGAATCCGTTGGCGACTGGGGGCGTCTCGCGTGGGAGATCCGCTCGGTCAACCATCGCTATCTCGAAACGGGGCTGCGCCTACCGGAAGAATTGCGCGGCCTCGAAGGGGAAGTCCGGTCAAGGATTGGCCAACGATTGGCGCGCGGCAAAGTCGATTGCGCGCTGCGCTTCGAGAAGGGAATGGAGGGAGAGACGGCGCTGCGAGTCAACGAAACGCTCGCGGCAAAACTCATCGACGCCGCGAGTCGGCTTGCGCAACAGATCCCGGCCGCGGCCCCGCTGAATCCGCTCGATATCCTGCGCTGGCCCGGGGTTCTGGAACAGCAGGAAGTCGATCAGGACGCCCTCTCGCGCGCCGCGCTCGCCGCGCTTGATGAGGCTCTCCGGGAACTCACAGCAAGCCGCGCTCGGGAAGGCGCAAAGATGCGCGAGATTGTGCTTCTGCGGTGCGCCGCCATGCGCGAGCTCACCACCACCCTGCGCGCGCAGGTCCCCACCATCATCGAGGGGATCCGGGCGCGGCATGTGCAGCGCCTGCAGGATCTCGCAGGTTCTGTCGATGCGGCCAGGGTCGAACATGAAAGCGCCCTACTGCTGCAACGGCTGGATGTGGCTGAGGAACTCGACCGACTGGAAACCCACCTCGAGGAAGTCGGCCGGGTGCTCGACCAGAAAGAGCCGGTCGGACGTCGTCTGGATTTTCTGATGCAGGAGCTGAATCGCGAGGCGAACACCCTCGGCTCCAAATCCGCGCATGTGGACACCTCAGGGGCCTCAATCGAACTGAAGGTGCTCATCGAGCAGATTCGCGAGCAGATTCAGAATATCGAGTAGAACCTACTGGGTCAGAATTCAAATCCCGCACTGATGCCGAAGACGACGGCGGGTTCCCAGTATTCGTCCTCCCGACCCAGATCGACCTCGAGCTGTGGCGTTAGCAGCAAACCGCCCGTGTTGAAAGTCCAGCTCACGCCGGTCCGCAGAACGAACAGGGTTTCACGTCCGTCCTCGGCCGGCGCAGCGGGAAGAACCGCCTCGCCTTCAGTGCCGGCTTCGGGCGCTTCGCGTTCCGGTTCCCGGGTTTCAAAGCCTGGTCCCAGGTAAAACTTCAGGCCGCGCTCAGGCCACGGTCGGAAGGTCACAGGCGCCAGAAAAATCCACGCATCGTAGTAGTCCACGTGCTCGGCGATCGCGATGATTCCAAAGCGTTCCGTCAACCGGCGTTCATACTCGGCACCCAGTGTGAAGTTGTATTCGCCGTTCTCGACCGTCCCGCCCACGAAGAGCCCCCCTTCGTTACGGCCTTCGGTCTCTTTGGATGCCACGGTAGACACAGAGGTCTCAACCGCGGCGACGTCCGCGGATATTCCGCCGGCGAAAAGCGCGAAGGCCAGTGGCGAGCCAAGAGTGAAAGAACGCAAGTCGAAAAAACGTTTGAGGTGAAAGTGACGCATGGGGTCTACATCCGGTACTTCAATCCGTATGCTAACAATCTGCGGAACCACGTTCACGCAGACGATAGGAGGTCGAGGTCCCCCTCATGACGCACGCTCACTTTCAGGCGACCGGGCTCAACGCCCAAGGCCATGCCCTGCATGTAATGCCGCTGCTGCCAAGTATCGGAGCCCAAGCGGCGGCGGCCGACCGTAGCCGCTCGCTGGACCCGGCCTTGTGTCACGCGCTACGCGCCAATGACGTCATGCGTCTGTCGGCCAGCGCAGAGTTGGGGGGGCTCGATGGGAGCACCTGGCAAATCGGGCATGAGCTGCGCGCGGTTGCCGCACAGTGCACATCCACGGCCTGGTGCCTATGGAACCATCTGTGCACCTACCACCACTTTGTGGGCCTGCTGGGACCTGCGCATATCGATTTTCTTCGCGACATCATGATGCGACGCGAGTGGGTGTGTTTCCCTGCGGGCGCCTCCACCCAGATCACGGCCCGTTCGAATGGTTCGGATCTGGCGCTGACGGGCGTGGCCGCGTTCGGCTCCGGGGCGCGCTACGCAGACTGGGCGGGTGTGGTGTTCTTGCCGGAGGGCACCCGTGCACTCGCATTTTCGATGGCCGATCTGCGTCACACCAGCGTTCACATCGAACCGACCTGGGAAGCCATGAGCGTGCGCGCCTCCTCCACCGACCACGTGCACTACGCCCAAACGCCAGTGGCCAGCACACGCGTGGTGCCCTGGGCACCCCGCCATCGGGATGCCCTGCGCGACCCGGCGCTCAAGATCATTGCGCCCCGATATCGCGAAGACTGGGTGGCGCTGTCGGTCTTGTGGCTGGGTGCCATGGCAACTGGCGTGGCTGCCGCCGCGTGCGAGGAAACGGTCACCGGCATTCGCGACCGGGTAGCCATCCTGGGAACCCGAATGGCCGACCGCCCAACCATTCATGTGAACCTCGGTCGCGTGGACGCACTCATCAATGCGGCCAGTGATACGGTCTTCGCCGCGCTCGCCGAGACCGACGCGCGGGTGGCCGTGGGCCGTCTGCCCGCCGAGGCGGACTACTTCCGCCAGACCCTTGCCGGCATGCAGGCTGTCCATTTGTGTGAGGAGGCGATGCGGCTGCTGTTGCGTGTGCTGGGCGGGAACGGACTGCGTGAGGGCACGGATTTCGAACGGCGCTATCGCGATTTCCAGGCCATGCCGTTGCACATCAATGGGCATATCGACCGGGTCACCGAGCAGGCGGGACGCCTGTTGCTGGGCCTCGAAACCCAGAACCCCATCTGACTCTTCCGGGAACCCGCAGATGACTGCCCACCTGTTCGTCGTTTCCGCGCCTTCGGGCGCCGGCAAGACCAGTCTACTCAAAGCGGTGCTGGCGCAGCTGCCCGATTTGAGCGTTTCGGTGTCCCACACCACACGGGGGATGCGCCCAGGCGAAACCAACGGCGTGAACTACCACTTCACCGACATCGAAAGCTTCAGGGCCCGTGTGGAGGCTGGAGAGTTTCTCGAGCACGCCGAGGTGTTTGGCAATTTCTACGGC
>JBIKOF010000158.1:0-5020 GCA_044358205.1 Gammaproteobacteria bacterium
CAATGAGAAGCTGTCGCAGGACAGTCCATTTACGTCGCGAATAGGTTCATTGGGACTGCGCTATCGCAAAGGCTGGCGAGACGACTCCAGCTTGTTGGAGTGCCTGCAAAGAAATCAGACGGCGGAGGCGCAGTCTGGGCAGACGCTAAGTGGGCCGCACAAGGCAGAGCTCGTGATCCTTTCCGAAGGGCACTCAATGGCGAAGACCGGCTCCAGGGGGCAGCTCAAGGCCCTGGTGTTTCACCTCGTGGGCAGCCTCGCCGCGTACATCTACGAACGCAGCAAGGTTCGACCTGTCATGTTGGTCGACGACTTTTCGGCCGAATTCGATGACGAGATGCGGGGTTTAGCGATTAGAATGTTGAGATCTACATGTGCTCAGGTTTTTCTGACCACCGTGCATGAACAACTGGCGCGAGAAGCCTTGGAACCAGAAGACCTTTTGTTTCACGTGGAACAAGGTTCGCTCTTACCGTCCTCATGAATCCTGCTGAGTAACCCCACACAATGTCCGATACCTACGACTCGTCCAGTATCAAGGTGCTCAAAGGCCTGGAGGCTGTCCGCAAGCGTCCAGGAATGTATATCGGTGATACCGATGACGGCACGGGCCTGCATCACATGGTCTTCGAGGTCGTCGATAACTGTGTAGACGAGGCACTGGCGGGTTACTGCACGGAGATTACGGTCAGGATCCTCGTTAATAACGGCGTCACGGTGACGGATAACGGGCGGGGGATACCGGTCGACATCCACCAGGAGGAACAGCGCTCGGCGGCCGAGGTCATCATGACCACCCTGCATGCCGGGGGTAAATTTGACGATAACTCCTACAAAGTTTCGGGCGGACTTCACGGGGTTGGTGTGTCAGTGGTCAATGCCCTGTCCGAGACCCTGAAGCTCAATATCCATCGGGATGGCTTTGAGTGGGCGCAGGTCTACCGGGATGGTGATCCGGTGGAGCCTCTGCAGCAGCTTCAACCGTCTTCGGAACGGGGCACTCGTGTGACGTTCTTTCCCAGCCTCGCGGTTTTCAAGGAGGTCGAGTTTAGCTTCGACATCCTTTCCAACCGACTGCGAGAGCTGGCGTTTCTGAACTCCGGTCTGAAAATTCACCTGACTGACGATCGCGACGGTCGCACGGAGAGCTTTGAATACATTGGCGGCATTTCCGCCTTCATCCAGCATCTCCACAAGACCCGTCAGCCACTTCATCCAACGATTGTTCATTTGACTGCCACCCGTGACGACGTACAGGTGGAAGTCGCTTTGCAGTGGAATGACTCCTATCAGGAGAATATCTACTGCTACACCAACAATATTCCCCAACGGGATGGTGGGACCCATCTAGCGGGTTTTCGCGCAGCCCTTACCCGCACCATAAACGCCTACTTCGAACGAGAAGGTCTGGCAGCCAAGCACAAAATAGCCCTGTCCGGAGAAGATGCACGCGAAGGGCTCACCGCCATTCTTTCGGTGAAGGTACCGGATCCGAAGTTTTCCTCGCAGACAAAGGAAAAGCTGGTTTCAAGTGAGGTGAAACCCGCGGTGGAGTCCGTGTTTGCTGAATATTTCTCGGCTTTCCTGCTGGAAAAGCCGCAGGAAGCAAAAGCCATTACCGGCAAGATCATCGAAGCCGCGCGCGCGCGTGAGGCTGCCCGAAAGGCCCGAGAACTGACGAGACGCAAGACCGCACTCGATGTGGCGGGCCTACCGGGGAAGTTGGCCGATTGTCAGGAACGCGATCCCGCGCGGTCCGAACTCTTCATCGTCGAGGGCGATTCTGCCGGTGGTTCAGCCAAGCAGGGCAGGGACCGCAAGAATCAGGCGGTACTCCCCTTGAAGGGGAAAATCCTCAATGTCGAGAAAGCGCGCTTCGACAAAATGCTGTCATCGGCAGAGGTCGCGACCCTTATTACCGCACTCGGGTGCGGCATCGGAGCGGATGAGTACGATCCGGACAAACTGCGTTACCACCGCATCATCATCATGACGGATGCCGATGTGGACGGTTCTCATATCAGAACCTTGCTGCTCACATTCTTCTATCGGCAGATGCCCGAATTGTTTCGCCGGGGCCATATCTTCATCGCACAGCCGCCACTGTACAAAGCCAAGAAAGGCAAGCAGGAGCGCTATCTGAAGGATGACGCTGCACTGGAGGAGTATCTTCTGGAGTTGGCCCTCCAGGACACCCGTATCCAGAGACCGGACGGGGTTATCGAAGGCGAGCAACTCGCGAGCCAGGGAGAGCAATACCTGCAGTTGAGGCGTCTGGTGGACCGGCTAGGCCGCAGATTCGACCCCGCGATCCTGTTGGCGCTACAGCAGGCGAGTCCCTATGCGCATGCGGATACTCGAATCGAGGAATACCTCTCAGGCTGGGTGGAAGAGCTCAATGGGGCTGCCAAACGCCTCGCCGGTGGAGAGACCATGCTGGCAACTCTCGAGTATCGGGACATCGAGCACTGGAGAATTCGTTTCGACATCACCTCGCACGGCGTCACGCGACAGTCTTGGCTCGACAAGGATTTTTTCCGGTCGCTCGAGTACCGGCAGCTCCAACAGCTCAGCGAGAGCCTTGATACTCAGGTAGATGGGATGTTGGTGAGCCGCGGAGACGATTCAGCCCCTGTGCGCAATCAAAGAGAGGCTTTGGAGTGGTTGCTCCATGATTCCAAGCGCGGGATCCACATCCAGCGCTACAAAGGATTGGGCGAAATGAACCCGGAGCAACTTTCCGAAACCACCATGAACGTTGAAACCCGTAACCTGCTTCAGGTGCGGATTGAAGACGCGCTGGTAGCCGATGAAATCTTCTCGACGCTGATGGGTGACCAGGTTGAACCCCGTCGTGAATTCATTGAACGACATGCTCTGACGGTGACCAACCTCGACACCTGAGCGAGATACTCCCCGCAGTCTTTAGAGCACCTTCGGACTGCGGTGCGCCAAGACCACACCGCTCACACATCCCGCACCGGTGTCGAGTAGGGTGCGCGCGGCGCTGTCCATCGTGGCCCCCGTGGTGCACACATCGTCCACCAAAATCAAAGATAAGCCTTTGATTTTAAAATCACACTTGAAAGCTGAGCGTAAATTCCCCAGACGTGAGTTGCGATCTAACCCCTGTTGGGGAACCTGCCATCCTTGTCGGGCTAGCAGACTCCGATCGACCGGACACCCCCAGAGATTACCGAGCGCCAGCGCCATTTCCTCCGCGTGGTTATAGCCGCGCCATAACAACCTGGGCCAAGGCATGGGAATGGGCACCAGAATGACAGGCCGCGCGGGGGGGCGGGGTAAAGCCGAGGCGACGAGCGATCCGAGCAGGCGACAAATCCCTCGATGACCGCCGTATTTTGCGAGCCCGATCAGATCAGATAGCGGCGGACGATACTCATAGGCTCCAGCTACCGTGCATCCTGAAAAAGTTCTGCACTGCTCGATTGGTATCGGGAGGTCAGCCAGGCAGCCATGGCACAGAAGACCCGTAGTGGTGGCATGACAAAGCCGGCACGCACCGGGCAAACGGCCCCATAAACGGTTAAAAGATAACCGCTCGTCAAATTCCGGGGGGTGGAAATCTTTAGACGGTTGATCGGATACTTCCCGCATCCGCTGACATCCTTGTCTGGGACACCCAAGAGGAATCCGAGCATGACTGCTGCCCCGCTGGTTGCCAATACCCCCGTTCAGAGCCCGATGACCACAATGGAAGTGCGCTGGTCACGTGAGCAGGCAACGGAACTGCTCGCCCTGCCGCTGATGGATCTGCTTCACCGCGCCCACACGGTTCATCGCGCGAACTTCGACGCGAACCACGTGCAACTGAGCACTTTGCTGAACATCAAAAGTGGCGGCTGTCCCGAGGATTGCGCTTACTGTCCGCAGAGCGCGCGCCACGACAATCCAATGCCCGCGGAAGCGCTGTTGGAAATAGAGGAGGTTCGTCAGGCCGCTCTCGCCGCCAGAAATGCGGGCGCTACCCGCTTCTGTATGGGCGCTGCCTGGCGCTCACCCAAGGATCGGGACCTCGATCGCGTCATTCCACTGATTAAGACGGTGAAGGATCTCGGAATGGAAACCTGTGTGACGCTTGGCATGCTCCAGCCGTCGCAAGCGGCCAAGCTGAAAGACGCGGGCCTCGATTACTACAACCACAACCTCGATACCTCGCCGGAGTTCTACGAGAACATTATTTCCACCCGAACTTACCAGGACCGGTTGGACACACTGGAAGCGGTGCGTGACGCAGGGATCAACGTGTGCTGCGGCGGAATAATCGGAATGGGCGAGAGTGATGACGACCGTGCAGGCCTGCTCTGCACACTGGCCAACATGCCAACGCCACCCGAAAGCGTTCCTATCAACATGCTGGTCAGGGTGGAAGGAACGCCTCTTGGTCAGGAGGCCCCGCTCGATCCTCTAGAAATGGTCAGAACCATCGCTGCGGCGCGGATCATGATGCCGAAATCCTTCGTGCGTCTTTCGGCCGGCCGCACCGGGATGAGCGAAGAAACACAGGCACTCTGTTTCTTTGCCGGCGCCAACTCAATTTTTTACGGCGAACAGCTACTCACCACGGGCAATCCAATGACCGAAGCCGACCAGCGCCTCTTCCGCAAGCTTGGCCTTCATTCATCCAGCGTGAATCGCACCTGATCCGGCGCAGTGTGGCAGGCACGTTTTCAGCAGGAACTTCACGCGCTCGAAGAAGCCGGCCTCCGGCGTAGCCTGGAGGCCAATGCAGCTCCGCAGGGAACGACCATTCGCGTTGGCAGCGAATCACTGCTGAATTTCTGTAGCAACGATTATCTTGGGCTGGCCGCACACCCTCGTATTGGCGAGGCCTTGCATGAAGGCGCCCTACGTTACGGCGTAGGCAGTGGCGCCGCAGCCTTGTTGTCCGGGCATAGCGCCGCGCATGCCATGCTTGCGGAGGAACTGGCGTGCGCGACGGGGCGTGAGCGTGCGCTGATCTTCTCCTCCGGATATCTCGCCAATCTCGGTATTTTCT
>JBIKOF010000159.1:0-4989 GCA_044358205.1 Gammaproteobacteria bacterium
GCGGTCGACGTACGCTTGGAGGGCCTTGTCCCCGTAGGTGGCATAGTCTTCGAGCAGCGCCTCATGGGCCTCGTCGCCCGCAGTCTGCTCTTCCGCTGGCGACATGCTGACAAGCTCTGGGCGACCTGTAACCGGGTTGGTGCTGCACCCTGCCATGAGCAGGGTGAGCACAAACATGTACACCCTGCGCATGCTTAGCGGGGATGCAGCAGCGCCCGGGTACGTTCGAGCCAACGCACGCGTTCCTCGAAGGGTTGCGCCACATACTCTTCCATGATGGCCACGGCTTCGTCGGTGAGCATGGTGTGGATGAAGGCATCACCCTCGATTTCGAGTCCGCCCTGCAGATGGACTTCACTGCCCTCGTAGACCGCGCGCTTGGTTTCCGCAATGGCGACCGGCGAGAGATGGCACATGGCTTCGGCAATCTCGATGGCCCGCGCCAGTGCGTCGTCGGCAATCTCGTGGACGATCCCGAGCGCCAGCGCCTCCTCGGGTTTGCAGATACGGCCGCGCAGGATGAAGTCGATAGCGCGCCCTGCGCCGATCAGCCGCGACAAGCGCTGGGTGCCACAGCCACCGGGCAGAATTCCCAGCGTGACCTCGGGCAGTCCGTAGCGGAAATCGCCTTTCTGCGCGATGCGAATATCGCAGGACAGGGAGGTTTCAAACCCGCCCCCCATCGTGCTTCCGCTCATCGCGGCGATGACCGGTTTGGGCAGATCGCGAAGATTGGTGAGCGTTGCGTTGTGATGATGCAACCACGCGCGGCCCATGTTCATCATGAGCGGGCGATTACGCGCGCTTTGCAGCAATTCTTCCACGCTGTAGTGGGTGATGAACCGGTTCGGTAATCCACCGGTAAGAATGACGGCCCGCACATCAGGTGCGCGCCAGGTTTCGATGATCTCCCGCAGTTCCTGCATGCCCTCTGCGGTCATGTAGTTCATGGGCGGATTGAGATAGCGGGCGATTGCAATACCGCCGCGGCGTTCGACTTGCCAGAAAGCCATGATCAGGACTCCCCTCGTGTTTCTTGGTGTCAGGCGTGCATGCCAGCGTGTGGCATGCCTGTGGGGAGTGTGCCTAAATCTCGACGCCGCCGCGAGGATTGAAGGACGCCTGCTCGTTCTGCGCTGCGTAACCCAAGGGGTTGGCGTAGACCCGACACCGCCCGACGCGATAGTCGCTGGGGCAGTGCAGATGGCCATGCAACCAGACATCCGCAAACGGGAGGAGATCGTCGAGTGCATTGCAAAAACCGGCTGTGCCTGGGGTAAGGCCAAATCGCGGATCGTGGCTGCGCAGACTGGGGGCGAAATGGGTCACCACCACCGTGGGGCCCGCATGCGTCTCGGCCAGCGTTTCGCGCAGCCATTGCTGGCTACGCAGCGACTCCTCGCGCATTGCCGCCGCATCGAAAAGCACGCCCTCGCGCTGGGTTTGCGTGTACTGCAGATAGTGATTGGCTGTGCGAAAACATCGCTCCCGCATCCGCAGGTTGTGGCTCATGGAGCCCGGCACATGCGAGGGTTGGTCACCAAAGCAGTCAAAATCGCTCCAGAGCGTGGCGCCGACGAAACGCACGCCCCGAATGACAAGGCTTTGCCCATCCAACCACTGGATGCCCAGTTGCTCGGCTGTATCGCGCAGGGCTTCCTGGCACTCGTCGAAGTCCTGACCATCGTATTCGTGGTTGCCGGGCACGTAGAGCACCGGCACCGGCCAGTTGCCCAGCGCGGGGGAAAATCGGGTGAGGCAGAAGTCCTTGGCCCCATGACTTGCCATCGGCGTGTCCGGGCGCGCCCCGATGTCTCCGGCAAGCACCAGCAGATCCGAGGCGGGATCGAATTCGGGACGAAAGGTAGGATCTACTTCGAGATGGAGATCACTCAGTAACTGGATCCGCACCTTTCACTCCATGAACCCATCGGCGGCAGATGAAAGAAGGGCCGCTTGCGCGGCCCTCCGTGAGATTGGCGTGTCGTCAATCCCTGGTCGGCCAAGCGCCGACCCCGACATCAGACGGAGCACCCCGCAAGGCGGCGTGCACGACCGAGATCCGGAGACTGGTGCGATACGCGTGAGATCTCACTAGACATTGGATCACCTCCTTTCATTGAATACCGAGGTTTGAGTATCCAACGAAGCGGTGAGCGGCGGAAGCCCCCGGCGTAAGCCCGGCCCGTAGTTCGAGGGCGGCAATGGGCGGAATCGAGTCGGTGTGCATCCAGCGCCGCAATTCACGGGCCACCAGTGCAAGTGCGTCGGGGGCGTCTTCAACCTCAAAGCGATGATGGATGCGCTCGCCGCGGGCGCTGGCACAGCACACCTGCACCCAGCGGGCCGTGCGTCCGGACACTTCCAGTTCGAAACGGAGATCGTCGAGCAGGCGTTCCACTGCAACATTGAGGGCTGCGGGCCGCTCGACCGCCCAGGGCAGCGCGAGCGCGAGCTGGAGCGGGTCCCCTGACTGCGCGGGGACCGCGAACAGACTTTTGCCTCGCGCGGGCAGGCTCCCTTGCCGGGTCTGGCTGCAAGCCCGGAAACCGAGCCGCCGCAGATCGCGGCGCAGGCTGGCGAGGCGCGTTTCCGCCTGAAATTCGGCAGGCGCGGTGATCCGTAGCCCGACGGGCGTCCCGGGCGCCGCGCTGACGAATTCGACGTCGAGTCCGAGCTGCAAAAACCACTGCTGAATCCGGAGCTGCATGGCGCTCTCGGCAATGAGGTCGCGGGAAAGGCACTGCAATCCGGGACATAGGGCAGTGGCGTTACGGACACTCATACCCGGACGCACGCCCCGTCTGGCCGCGGCGGGACTGGTATGGGAAATCTTGTCTGAAGGCGCCGTGCACAGCACCACCGGTGCGCTGCCATCGGTGCCGCGCACCCGAACCTCGAGCGGAAACTGGGGCAGATCCATCACAAAGGTGACAGGTACGCCGGACGGGATGCGCTGGCTGCCGTTGCGCAGGGCTGCATAGCTCTGGCGCCAAGCCAGTGCGCGAGGGGCGGCAAGATTTGAATACAGGGGAAATCGGGACTGGGTCATGGACGGGCCTCTCTGTTCCTGGGGGCTTTTATTGCTTGGGTGCGTGCCGGGTAGTGGTGGATTACAGACTGCGGGTGCGCAAAATCCCTACCGCCAGACCCTCGATGGCGAAGCTTCGCTCGGCGGGGTCGATTACGAGGGGGGAGAAAGCAGGGTTTTCGGCCGCGAGCGTGACTTCACGTTCGTGACGGAAATAACGTTTGACGGTGACTTCGTCGTCGATGCGGGCCACCACCACCTGCCCATTGCGGGCTTCGGGCGTGGCGTGCACCAGCAGAAGGTCACCCGAGAGGATGCCGGCATCCCGCATACTCTCCCCCTCTACCCGAAGAAGATAATCAGGCCTCGGGTGGAAGAGCGCGGGATCGATGGCAACCCGGTCTTCTACATGCTCGACGGCCAGGAGAGGCGCCCCGGCAGCAACCCGCCCGATGAGCGGGAGACCGGTGGCGCGGTTGTCCGCTTTTATTTCACGCGAGTCGGCTTGCTGCACGAGCAACCGGATCCCGCGCGAGGCGCCCGGGACAAGTTCGATGTAGCCCTTACGCGCGAGCGCCTGCAGATGCAGTTCCGCGGCGTTGGCTGAGCGGACCCCTAAGGCATCGGCGAGCTCGCTCCGCGTGGGCGGGTAGCCGGTCTCCCCGACCTGCCGGGCGATGAAGTCGAGGGCCTCGCGCTGGCGGGGGCTGAGGTCTAGACGTTCGGTCACTGGGACACCTGTATAAATTTACAGGTGTGAATTTATACAGGCATGACTCGCGGATCAAGCCACTGGCAGGGGCTTTGGGTCTTTGGGCAATTTTCGGTGGGCGGTTACCGGGAAGACGTTAGCCGTCGCGCAGGGCGCGGGCGAGATCTCTCGTGGTATCGCGCAGGCGACGGATGAGCAGGCTCTGGAAGGCTTTGCCAAGCCGCAGCTGACAGGGCAGCGAAGCCCATTCGCGGAAATCCCGCTCCAGACTCAAGAGTAGACACTCGCGTTCGGCAAGGTAGGACGCCGAACGTCCCCCGCCGGCCAGATATTCCATTTCCCCGAACCCCTCGCCCACTTCCAGCGTCTGCAGGCGAAGGTCCCCGATCCGCTGGCTCACCTCGCCTTCGAGCAGCAGGAAAAATGCGGTCTCGCTTGCACCCTCGCCTGCGATCACTGCGCCTGCGGGCACCCGCTGCCACTGCGCCGCTTTGCCGATCTCACGCAGTTCCTGGGCGCTGAAGCCCTCGAAGAAGGTGAGACGCGCAAGCCGAGACTGTTTCTCCTCCGGACTGAATATCCGCGGATCACTCCGGTTTTCGATGAGCAGCGCGTCGATGTCGCGCACCAGTTCCACCCCGCTTCGGTAGCGGCGAGACGGGTCTTTTTCGAGCATCCTGCGCACGATGAATTCGACCCCCTCGGGCAACTCCGGCCGCACGGTCCGGACCGGCTGGGGTTCTTCGTGCAGGATTTTCTGGATGAGCCCGGTGATTCCGCGTGCGGCGAACGCCGGACTGCCCACCAGAAGCTCGTAGAACACCGCTCCCAGCGAAAACAGGTCCGACTGCGCCGTCATCTCGAGATCTTGCGCCTGCTCCGGGGACATGTAGAGCGGAGACCCAAACCACCCGGTGACCTCCGCCTGCTCGTCATCCGCGCGGCGCGCGATGCCAAAATCGCCAAGCTTTGTATGGCCGTCGCGGGTGAGCATGAGGTTGGCGGGCTTGATGTCCCGATGCAGAACACCTTGTCCGTGCGCGTAGTCGAGTGCATCGGCGGCCTGCCGAATAATGTCCAGCACCTTCGCCAGTGGCAGCAAGCTGCCGGCCTTGCAGTAGTTACGGAGCGTATCTCCGCCGGCAATGTATTCCATCACCATGTAGGGCTGCCCCCCCTCCTCACCCGCCTCGTAGACCTTGAGGATGTTGGGATGGTCGAGACGCCCCGCCGAGCGGGCTTCGTT
>JBIKOF010000160.1:0-4988 GCA_044358205.1 Gammaproteobacteria bacterium
CAAAGAAGTTCACGCCGCGCGCGAGGGCCTCGTGAATAAGTTTGATGCAGTCAGCCTCAGGGGGGTGTCCGTAGAATTCGGACATCCCCATGCATCCGAGACCGAGCGCCGAGACTTCTGGTCCCCGCGCACCGAGACGTCGGGTGTTGACGCCTGACTCGCTCATGGAACGCGCAAACCGGCCCAGGCTTGCCGTGGCGATGCGGGGCGTGAAAAGGTGCGGATGGGGCGCATGGCAGCTTCCTTCGCGGGCTTATGCCGAGTGCCGAGTATAACGGCAGCCCGTGGGTTCCGGTGTGCAGTGCGGCACGCATATCCTGCACCGGCAGCCTACCTCTACCTGCGGAACGCTGGTGTACCATCGGTTCCTCACCCTGTGTGAGAAGTTGATCATGCACCGCCAGAGGAGCAACCCATGAAATTCAGCTGTCATGTTCAGACCCGCATCTCGGATTACCACATCGCCAAGGACCTGGAAGACTGGGGATACGACGCCGTGTGGTTCCCGGACACCCAGATGATGTGGTCCGACTGCTACGCCACCATGGCGCTTGCAGCGCAATGCACGTCGCGTATCCAGATTGGCACCGGCGTCGCCATCACGGCTACCCGCATCGCGCCCACCACTGCAGCGGCGATCGCGTCCATCAACGTGCTTGCCCCCGGACGAACTTTCCTCGGCATCGGGTCCGGTCATACCGCGATGCGCGTCATGGGTCAGGATCCCACGCCGGTCAAGGAATTCCGGGAATACCTGCGGGTCGTTCGCGCCATGCTCACCGAGGGCGCGGTGGACTACACCTATCGCGACCGCACCACCGAGATCACCTGGCAGGATCACGGCGCAGGATTCCGCAACACCTGGGATCACATCCCGATGTATGTGGCCGCAAACGGCCCCCTGGCTCTGCGCGCTGCCGGTGCGTACGGCGACGGCCTGATCTCCATCTTCAATGAACAGCCGGAGATGATGAAGGCCAACCTCGATCTGGTGCACGCAGGGGCCGCCAAGGTGGGACGCACACTCGGTGATGATTTTCATACGGTGTCGCTGTGTCACGCCGTGGTTCTGCGTCCCGGGGAAAGCCTGCGCCATCCACGGGTTATCGAGACTGCGGGGTCCTGGGTAGTGACGGCCCTGCACTTCGTCTACGAAGTCTGGCGCTACACCCATGACGATACGGTCATTCCGCCCTACATGCGCAACGTATGGGAACAATACCTGGCGCGCCTCGAGAAGATGCCTTTGCCGGAAGAAAAACGGCACCAGCGTCTGCACGAAGGCCACTGCAGCTATTACCCGGAAGTCGAGCGGGAGCTCATCACCCCGGAGATGATAGAGGGCACTTGTATCGTGGGTGAGCCCGCCGAGGTCGCCGAAAAAATCCGCGCCGCTGGCCGCGCGGGTCTGAAGGAAGTCAGCCTGCTGCCACCGCTGATGCATCTGCGCCACGTGGCCCGGGACTTTGCCGAGAAAGTGATTCCGCTGCTCTAGCTCGTGTCCATTATCACCCAGCGGATCACCGACGCCCTGTTCGTGATCCAGGTCGGCTGCGCGTTGCTGTTTGGGGTCACCCAGGTGACGCGCATGCTCACCACCACCGAAGGTGTGAGCCTCACCTGGTTCCTGTTCTGGGCGTTGTTCCTGTTCATCAACCTGCGTCTGGCCATCCGGGCGCATCAGGTCTACCCCACCCGACTTTCGCGCCAGACCATCATCACTTACGTGGCATGGAGCACGGTATTGGCCGGCGCTATAGGCGTACTGCTGTGGCGGTCGCTCGGGCAATGGGCGGCGGTGGACACCCTCAACATGTGGGTGAGCGGTGCGGGCATCGCGCTCGTGCTGACCGTTGGCCGCCTGCGCGGGCTTGGTATTGCAGATCCGCTGGTGCGCGGCTGGCTTGCGGTGTTCTTCAAAGGCACACCTCAGGTCACGCTCGCCTGGCACATCCTGCAGAACGGCGGGGAAGGACTCGCCCCGTTCGCCATTCTTTCGGGGCACATCACCATCAATCTGCGTATCGGCCAGCTCGTCTTTGCGCTGCGCGAAGCCGGCTGGGATCGCAACCGTTTGGGCTCTGCGCTCAGCGAAGTTGCCAACGAACTGAGCTGGGTGGTTACCACCGTCGCCTGGTTCGCGGTGCGATGAATCCGCGCGGCGCACGCCCGCTGGTCATCGCGCATCGTGGCGCGAGCGGGTATCGCCCTGAGCACACGCTCGCGTCCTACGCGCTTGCGCTGGAGATGGGCGCCGACTTCATCGAACCCGATCTGGTCGCCACGGCAGATGGCGTGCTGATTTGTCGACACGAAAACGCGCTCGCGGTGCTGGATGACGAAGGGCGGCCTGTCGCCGAGGCCACCACCACCGATGTCTGGCAGCGGCCGGAGTTTTCCGCCCGGCTGGTAACCAAATCCATCGACGGCCAGCCGGTACGCGGCTGGTTTTCGGAAGACTTCACCTTCGCCGAAATCCAGCAGCTGCGGGCAGTGGAGCGTCTGCCTCAACTGCGCCCCGCGAACACCGCCTGGAATGGCAAAGAGCCGATCCCCAGTTTGACCGACGTGCTCGCCTTGCTTGACGCCCACGCCGCGCGCACGGGGCATCACGCCGGGCTCTACCCGGAAACCAAGCACCCGAGCTATTTCCTCCTCGAGGGCCGCCGCCTCGACGGTTCTCCGATTGCCATCGATCTGAGTGAGCGCCTGATCGCAACTCTGGTCGCGGCGCGCTTCACCGATCCGGCCCGGGTATTTATCCAGTCGTTTGAAATGGGCAACCTGCGCGCGCTACGCGAGACGCTCATGCCGCAGGCCGGCGTGCAGTTTCCACTCATCCAGTTGATGAGTGCGCGTTTTCCACCCTGGGATAGCCGGGTGGCCGGTTCGGCAGTCGATTGGTCGCGCAAAGTGGACTTCACGGCTATCGCTCACTACGCAGCAGGTGTGGGTCCCGACAAGACGCTCGTGATGCCCCCGTCGGAGCCTTCACCTGGCAAAGCTGCGACAGACTGGGTGGCACAGGCCCATGCGGCGGGACTCGATGTCCATCCCTGGACCTTCCGCGCCGAGAATGCCTTCCTGCCCGCTGCCCTGCGACGCGGCGACTCACCCACATCAATCGGCGACATGGCATCAGAAATCGAGGGCTTCCTCATCGCAGGTGTAGACGGTTTTTTCAGCGATCACCCGGACCTTCTGCTGCGCGCGCTGCGCGGCTGAACACACGCCTCGATCCCCGGCGGGGCATCCACTATGCTCCGAACGGTCGCGGCCCTCCGCGCTCACGCGATTTGCCTCTCAACTTTTCTTCGCAAGCCTCAATTGCAGGAGCACTTCATGAATAACACCGCATTTGCACTGATCGGCCTCGCCTCATGGGCCATTATCCAGTCCTTCATGCTGGTCGGCGTGCGCTTTGGCGCAGTCCAGACTGGCCATCCCTTGAATACCTTTGACCCAACGGGCAAGGACATGCAGGGCTTTGGCTACCGCGTCACCCGCGCTCACGGGAATACGCTGGAGAACCTCGCAATTCTGGCTTCTTTCCTGCTGTATGCGATTGCCACATCCCAGACGGCGGTGACCGAAGGTCTCGCCTGCTGGCTGCTCTACGCCCGTATCGGTCAATCGATAAGCCACATGATCTCGACCAGCGTGCCCTTCGTGCTGCTACGCGCGAACCTGTTCGGCGCACAGCTCATCATCTGCCTGTACTGGGCCTGGCAATTCTGGAACGCCTGATTTAAGGCGGGGATACTGAGGGCGCCACGGCGCCCTCAGTCAGCTGCGCTGCGCAGCGGCACCGACGGACGCTACAGCGTAATGCCGAGGACCGGATGAGGCCGGTACAACTCTTCGAGCGCCTGAGTCTCTTCAGGCGTTAGCGCAAGGCTCAAGGCCGACAGCGCATCTTCCAGATGGGCCATGCGGGTGGCGCCCACGATGGGGGCGCTGATGCCGGGCTGGGCCAGCACCCAGGCAAGCGCAACCTGCGCATTGTTGACCTCCCGGGCGCGCGCGATGGCAGTGACCCGCTCGACAATCGCAAAGTCCTCTGGCTGGTAGTACATGCGGCTCGCGAAATCGTCACTCCTTGCGCGCGTGGTACTGCCCTTGCCGGGCGCCTTGCGGTTGCCGGCAAGGAATCCCCGCGCCAACGGGCTCCACGGGATCACGCCGATGCCGTCTTCACGGCACAAAGGCAGCATTTCGCGTTCTTCCTCGCGATAGACGAGGTTGTAGTGGTTCTGCATCGACACGAAGCGGCTGAAGCCGTGCCGTTCGGCCAGCGCCTGCATCTTCGCGAACTGCCAAGCGTACATGCTGGAGGCACCGAGGTAGCGGACCTTACCCACCCGCACGAGATCGTTCAGGGCTTCGAGCGTTTCCTCGATCGGCGTGTGCGGGTCGTAGCGGTGAATCTGATACAGGTCGATGTAATCCGTGCCCAGCCGGCGCAAAGAGGCGTCGATGGAGGTCATGATGTGCTTGCGAGAGAGCCCGCGGTCGTTCGGCTCTGCGCTCATGGCATTAAACACCTTGGTGGCAATGACCACCGCATCACGGTGGGTGGCGAACTTGCGCACCGCTTTGCCGAGCACTTCCTCGCTGGCGCCCAGCGAGTAGACATCGGCAGTGTCGAAAAAATTGATCCCGGCGGCAAATGCCCGCTTGAAGAAAGGCATCGACGATTTTTCGTCGAGCACCCAGTCGCGCCAGCTGGGAGATCCATAGGACATACAGCCAAGGCATAGCCGCGAGACCCGAAGCCCCGTGTTGCCAAGCCGAACATATTGCATGCGCGTTACACCGTAAGTTCACGCAAGGCCGCTAACAGCACCTCGCATTGTTCGTCAGTGCCCACGGTGATGCGCAGGAAGCGCGCAATCCGGGGATTGTCGAAATGCCGTACCACCACCTTGCGCGCACGCAGGCCGGCCTGCAGATCATCGGCATCGAAATCGGGGTGACTGGCAAGCACA
>JBIKOF010000161.1:0-4959 GCA_044358205.1 Gammaproteobacteria bacterium
TGTCGGGTTATCGACCACGAAGGCGCGGCCATTGACGCGCAACATATCCTCGAAGCCCGGTACGAAGAACAGCAAGCCCACCTGTGGGTTCTCGAGAATATTGAGCAATGAGTCGTAGCGGGCGTTACCGGGACGCTCCGGCATGAAAAGAGTCAGGTCGTCCAGCACGAGCACAAAACCCGGCTGGTCGCCGCGCGGTGAAACGTCGAGCTGGCCTTCTCGATTGGACGTTGCCAGAGACAGGAAAGGCGCGCGCGCAATGAACTCCCGGCAGTAGTGATCGAGCCGGGGCAAGGCCTTGCGCGCCGCGAGCTCCATTGGCGAGCCGAGTGCCGCCCGCAGGGCGTCTGCACTGGTGTAGCGAGTTTCGGGTTGCGGGTCCGTCATGGCTATCTCCGGTTCGCCGGGTCAGAGCGGCCAGACTACAACAGATGCCATCCTCCGCCCACCGCACGCGCGCAAGGTTTCAGCGCGCCAGGCGCGTGATCTTGCTGCCCTCGAGGCTCAGGTTGTACATCAGTCCCGAATGGGTGAAGACGAATGCGATGACCGGCTCGTCCAGAGCTTCCTCATCCAGCGCGCCGCTACTGCCTGGAACGGCCAGTGCGACATCCTCATCGACGCCGATTTCCCAGTTGCGGCTGTCGCGGAAGCGGGAGAGTGCACGCGCAGACATGAACATCAGCACCTGTGTCTTCACCTGCGCGCCCAGTGTGATCCCCAACGAGGCAGACGCGGTGTTGTAGTAATCCACGGACTGACCGCCCACGAGCAAGGCACCCTCGCCGTACTCGCCACCCACCACCACGCCACCGGCGAAAACGCCGGGAAACACCAGCATGCCTGCCGCGTCGCGTGCCAGCTGCTCGGCCCCCGGCACCGTCGCGTACAGTTCCTGCACCGCGTGCCGAACCTCCTTGTCGAGCGCGATCCGTTCGGCGGCCATCGCGGGGGTGATAGCCGTCAGTGCCGCCGCCAGGAGACCCGCCCACCGCGTGGGGTAAGGACTCACTCAGGCGAGCGTGTGATAGACCTGTTGAACATCATCATCCTGCTCGAGGCGATCGACCATCTCGAGCACCTCCCGCGCCTGATCCTCAGGCAGCTCAGTGGGGGTGAGGCAGATGTATTCGTGGGTGGCGGAAAGGGTCGCGAGGCCGCGATCTTCGAGCGCCTTCTGGACTTGTCCGAAGTCGGGAAAATTACAGCGGATCACGAGCTGGGGTTCACCCTTCTCGCCAGTGCCTTCACCCATCTCCTCCAGTCCATGATCGATGAGATAGAGCTCCAGATCATCCTGATCCAGCCCCGCGGGATTGAGGCGAAACACGCCCATCCGGCGAAACATGAAGGCGACACTGCCGGTGATGCCGACGTTGCCACCAAACTTGTTGAAGGTGCTGCGCACGCTGGCGATGGTGCGGGTTGGGTTGTCGGTGGCCGTTTCGACCAGCACTGCCACCCCGTGCGGGGCATAGCCTTCGTAGACGATGGTCTCGTAGTTGGTCGCGTCCTTGCCCAGCGCGCGCTTGATGGCGGACTCGACCTTGTCCTTCGGCATGTTGGCGGCGCGGGCATTCTGGATGACCCGCCGCAGCGCCGGGTTGTGGGCGGGGTCGCCGCCTCCCGCGCGGACCGCGATTGCAATGTCCTTGCCGATGCGCGTGAAGGCCTTGGCCATGCGATCCCAGCGGGCGAACATGGTGTGCTTGCGGGTTTCAAAGATGCGTCCCATGGCGGGTCCTCGACTTGCATTGGAGGGCAAATGAAAATGGTCGCAGGTTTGCCGGCCAGAGGCAAAACGGCTGCCTCAATGTGAGACAACCGCCGGGTGGTCGGGCCGCGGACTATCCCCAAAGCGAGGTTCAAACTGCCATGCCAGTCGCGTACATCTCTGCCATCACTGCTCGTTACCTGCGTCTGGGCTACACCCCCTATCGCTGGTTCGAAGCCGACAGCCCGCCACCCTGGCAAGCGCTCGACAAGCCGGTCTCCTCACTGCGACTCGGTCTGCTGTCGACTGCCGGGGTGTATGCGCGCGGGCAGGTGGCCTATCACTATCGCGATGACGACTCCATCCGCGCCCTGCCTTCGGATATCCCCGAAGAGGCGCTCAGGTTTTCGCACATCACCGAAAACTATCTCGTCGATGCCCGCCAGGATCCCGGGTGCATCTTTCCACTCAAAACGCTGCGCGGCCTCGTGGGCGAAGGCGTGCTGGGAGAGCTCGCCAATCGCGTCCTGTCCTGCATGGGTGGCGTGTATTCGCAGCGCCGGGTCCGCGAGCAAGTAGCGCCCGCGGTGCTCGAGCACCTGAAGGAAGATCGCGTCGACGCCGCCCTGCTCGTTGCAATGTGACCGGTGTGTCACCAGACCGTGAGTCTGGTCGCACGCTACCTCGAAGCCCATGGCATCCCGACCGTCTGCCTCGGCAGCGCCGAGGACATCCTGCGCGTCGGCCAGCCACCGCGTGCCGTGTTCGTAGACTATCCGCTGGGCCACAGCGCAGGGAAACCGTTTGACCCCGCAGACCAGCGGGCGATCCTGAAGGCGACCCTTGCCGTGCTGGAGCGCGCGAAAAAGCCCGGCGAGATGGTCACCCTGCCGATGCGCTGGCCGAATTCGACATGGGCCGAAACGGCGATGCGGGCCGATGGCGGCGATACCCGCCAGCCACGCGACGATTCACCGCAGTGGCAATTTCCGGAGGACGCGCTGGCTGCGAAGCTCAGCGGTGCCTGGCGCGACCCTACTGCAACGTAGCCGGCGGCGGCGGTAGATCCTGGGCGGGTGTAAACAGGCCACCCACGTCTACCGCATCGAAGTGATATTGCAGCCCGCAGAAATCGCAGCCGATCTCGACCCGTCCCTGCTCCAGAATGATGTCGTCCAGCTCCGCGCGGCCCAGTCCCTCCAGCATGCGCGCCACCCGTTCACGGCTGCAGGAGCAGGCAAAGCGGGCAGCGTCCACCGGAAAGCGCTGCAACCGTTCTTCCCAGAACAGTCGGTGCAGAAGCAGATCGGGATCGAGGTTAAGGAGTTCATCACGCTGCAGGGTCGCCGCCAGGTGTGCCAGACGGTTGAAGTCTTCGTGGTAACCGATGAGATCCTCATCCCGGCCAGCGAGGTTGTGGAGCCCCGCGCTGGGCATTCTTTGCAGCAGTAGACCGCACGCCACTTCGTCGTTGGCTGCCAGAATCATACGGGTGTCGATTTGCTCGGACTGGAGCATGTAGTGCTCGATGACGGCGGAGAAGTCCGCGAGGGGTTCGCGCTGGTCATCATGCAGGGGCACCACGCCCTGATAAGGCTGGGCGCCGCGGGGCCGATTTCGCGCATCGAGGACGATGGCACAGCGACCTCCGCCGCCGGGATTGGCGAGTTCCGCCAGCCGCGCTCCGGGAGCGACATCGGCAACGACCTTGGCCGTGGTCCGGAAGCTGTAATCGTGTCGAACTTCCGCTACCGCGAGCTTGACCGGTCCATCCCCATGCACTTGCAGGATCAGTGCGCCTTCAAACTTGAGACTGGACTGCATCAGCAAGCCGGCCGCGGTCATCTCCCCCAGCAGGGTTCGCACCGGCGCCGGAAACGCGCCCACGGTTGCACGACGCCGCAGGGCTTCCTGCCAGCCGGTGCTCACGCGTACCAGAGCACCGCGGACCGGGATCCCTTCGAACAGGAACTTGTGCAGGCCAGGGACACTCATGGTGAACGCGTTCCAAAAGGTGGGGGTGCAATTCTAGCGGCTTGCGGGCGCTTGCGGGGTCTGTAGACGCCTCGTAAGGTCGAGGCATGCAACGCCTGCGCGTCGTCAGCTACAACGTTCACAAGGGTTACTCGCGCGGGCGCGGGGTGACGGTCCACGGCTTGCGCGACACGCTGCGCCACCTCGACGGAGATCTGGTGTTCCTGCAGGAGGTGCAGGGTCTGTCCCATCGGCGTGCAGCCCGCCACGCGGGCTGGCCCAGCGCGCCCCAGCACGAATTCCTTGCGGACACCCTCTGGGCGTCCTTCGCTTACGGGCGGAACGCCGTCTATGACGACGGGCATCACGGCAACGCCGTCTTGTCCCGTTTCCCGATCACAAGCTGGGAGAACGAGGACATCTCGCAATCGGGGCTCGAGCATCGGGGCATGCTCCATTGCGAAATCTGTCTGCCCGGCGGTGTGTACCTGCATTGCCTCAATGTGCATTTAGGACTCTTCGCCCGCTGGCGACGGCGTCAACTCGATCAATTACAGGCCCGTATCGCTGCGCGCGTGCCGCGGGACGCGCCGCTGCTGGTCGCGGGTGATTTCAACGACTGGTCGCGCCAGGCGAATCATCGTTTCGCGCATGCCCTTGGGCTTGCGGATGTCTTCGAGACCGCGACCGGAAGCCCCGCGCGCAGCTTCCCCGCGCGCATGCCGCTTCTGCATCTGGATCGCATCTACGCCCGAGGTTTCACGGTCGAGACCGTAGAAGTGCATTTCGGGCGCCGAGCCGCGCGTCTCTCTGATCATGCGGCGCTCACAGCCAATCTGGCGGTTGCGTCATGAACTTCATCGAGGGTAACCGGATCAGTCTGCTGGAAACCGGGGACGCGTATTTCCCCGCGCTACTGGAGGGATTGGCCCGCGCCACGCGCGAGGTCCACCTCGAGACCTACATCCTGGCCGACGATGTCACCGGCCGTCGGGTGGCATCGGCGCTTGCCGCATGCGCAGCACGCGGGGTGGTCGTGCGCGTATTGGTGGACGGCTTCGGCTCGCGGGATCTCTCGCCCGCGCTGCGCGCCATTCTGGAACCGGCAGGCGTGGGTCTGCGCGTGTATGGACCTGCACCGAGGTTGCCCCTGCCTTATCTGCGCCACCTGCGCCGGCTGCACCGCAAGCTCGTGGTGATAGATGGCAAGCTGGCTTTCTGCGGCGGAATCAACCTGAAGGACGATCGCGTAGCGCCGGGTGACACGCACC
>JBIKOF010000399.1:0-2846 GCA_044358205.1 Gammaproteobacteria bacterium
CGCCGCGCTCGAGCGGGCGGGCGGCTATCGCACTGGTCCCGGGAGTCGGCCGGGGCGCGTCAATCGTCGAGGTTTCAGTCTCTGAAGCGGGCCTTCGTCCGTGACAAAGCAGGGGCGCAGGGCTAGCATCCCAATCAGGAATCATTCCTGATTGCAGAATCCCCGCCAGACCTCCGATGTCCCTTTCCCAGCCCAGCCCCGAGGCTTCCACCTGCCGCCTGTCCACTCTAGGAAACGGCGAAGCGGGCGTGGTTGTGTGCGTGCACGATGCAGCGCTTCTGTCCCGACTGGCCGCGCGTGGTTTGGTACCCGGGGCAAGCTTTGAAGTGTTGCGCGGTGGTGATCCGATGCTGCTGCGACAGGACGATTCGCGCTGGGCACTTGCCGCGCCAGAAGCGCAACAGGTCGAGGTGGAGCGCCAGCCCGCGAGCGCGCGCTGGCTGCCTGCATTTTTGCGCCGGATCCTGCCGTCATGAGCGGGTTCACGCTCGATCAACTCGCCCCCGGCGAGCG
Organism: Gammaproteobacteria bacterium; assembly: GCA_044358205.1. Taxonomy (GTDB): domain Bacteria; phylum Pseudomonadota; class Gammaproteobacteria; genus CAIKBL01. The sequence continues at coordinate 514 of JBIKOF010000399.1, forward strand.
CGGACGGATTACCGGCTTTGCAGTAGAGGACGCGTTCAGTCAACGTTTGATGCAGCTTGGACTGATTGAAGACACCGAAGTCCTGGTGCTGCGCAGAGCGCCAACGGGCGATCCGCTGGAGGTTGAAGTGATGGGCTATGCCCTGTCTTTGCGGCGCGCCGAAGCCGCGCTCGTGCGCGTGACGCGCGTGCCCTGATCACCGCACCACACGACACCCAACCTTCGAGTTCCCCATGTCAGCCGCGCCGCCCACCCGCCCCATCATCGTCACGATTGGCAACCCCAACACGGGCAAGAGCACGCTCTTCAACGCCCTGACAGGTCTGCGCCAGAAAGTCGGCAATTTTCCCGGCGTTACCGTGGAACATCTGGTGGGTCAGGCGGATTTCGGTGACGGGCCGGTGACGCTGGTCGACCTGCCCGGCACTTACTCCCTCAGTGCGCAATCGCCAGACGAGATGGTGGCCGTGGATGTGCTGCTCGGTCGTCAGCCGGAAGTTGGACAACCGTCGCTCGTACTCATCGTCATCGATGCCAGCAACCTCAGACGCAATCTGTTTCTGGCCAGCCAGGTTCTGGAACTCGGTCTGCCTACGGTCGTGGCGCTCACGATGACCGACATGCTGACGCAAGGCGGTGTCGAACTCGACGCTGCGAAGCTCGGCGATCGCCTGGATTGCCCCGTCGTATCGCTGGCTGTCCCGCGCGGCAATGGACTGGACACCCTCAAAGCCTGCTTGCGAGACGCACTGGCCCAGCCACGTCCGCATACGCTGGTACTGAACAAGACCTTGCGCGCGAAGAGTGCAGCCCTTGCGGCCAGCCTGGCCGAGGCCAACCCCCATCCGTTGCACCCCGTCGAAGTGGAACGCGCTCTGACCGATCGCGGCGGGCACGCGGAAGCGCGCCTGCTTGCCCGTTACGGCGAGGCAGTGGGCAGCCAACTCACGGCGCTGCGCACCGAGATCGGACAGGGACGGGACATGGCCACACTGGAGGCCAGGGAGCGCTATCTTTGGATCAATCGCATCGTGGCCGAGGTCGAGCAGCGCGAGGAACCTCGGCGCGGCTGGCGTGATCAACTGGACATCGTGCTCAATCATCCCCTGTACGGCGCGCTGGCGTTCCTGTTTGCGATGGGTGTGGTGTTCCAGTCGGTATTCGCGTGGGCAAGCCCCCTGATGGATGCAATCGATGCCGGCACCACGGTGCTCGGGGATGCGGTTCGCGCGCGTCTGGAACCCGGCCTGCTGTCGAGCTTCATCGTCGATGGGGTGATCGCCGGGGTTGGCAGTGTGGTCGTGTTCCTGCCACAGATCCTGATTCTTTTTGCCTTCATCATCGTGCTCGAAGATTCAGGCTACATGTCGCGTGCAGCGTTTCTGGTCGATCGACTGATGCGCTGGTGCGGACTGTCCGGGCAATCCTTCATTCCCATGCTGTCGAGTTTCGCCTGTGCAGTGCCCGGGATCATGGGTACCCGCGTCATCGCCAACCCGCAGGACCGCCTCGCCACCATCCTCGCCGCACCCTTCATGACCTGCTCGGCGCGGCTACCGGTGTATACGCTGCTGATCTCGGCCTTCGTCCCCGAACGGACCTGGCTTTACGGGCTCATCAATCTGCAGGGGCTCGTGCTACTCGCCTTCTATGTGCTCGGCCTTCTCGGTGCCGTCATCACCGCATTCCTCGTCAAGCGCGTGCTCCAGCGTGGCGGCGTGACGCGCTTTCTGCTGGAAATGCCGCCCTATCGCTGGCCCAGCCTGCGCTCGGTGCTGGTGAAACTCATCGGTCGCGCCGGACTGTTCCTGCGCCGTGCGGGCAGCATCATCTTTTTGGTCGCCGTGCTGGTATGGGCGTTCGCGTCGTTCCCCACACGCCCTGATCTCGATCCCCAGGAGCAACTGGCGCAAAGCTATCTTGGTCGGGCCAGTCAGGTGGTCTCCCCCGTCTTCGCGCCGCTCGGCTGGGACTGGAAAGTCACCGCCGCCGTGCTGGCTTCCTTCCCTGCCCGGGAAGTGGTCATTGCGGTGCTGGGCACGCTTTACGCCGTAGAGACGGAGGACGACGGTGACCGTGCTTCGCTCATCAGCCGCATCCAGGATGCGACCTTCGATGACGGACGTCCGGTCTATACCCTGCCGATGGTGTTGGGTTTGATGGTGTTCTACGCCCTGTGCCTGCAATGCGTGTCCACCCTCGCCGTGATCCGGCGCGAAACGGGTGGGTGGCGCTGGCCCATCATTGCCTGGTGTTACATGTCAGGCCTCGGTTACCTCGGGGCACTGGCCTGTTTCAAGCTGGGTACCCTGTTCGGCGGCTGATCAGCTCTT
>JBIKOF010000162.1:0-4956 GCA_044358205.1 Gammaproteobacteria bacterium
GGTGCCTGCGGCGTTTTCGTTCAAGGATGCAATGACCATCGGTACGGCAGGGTATACCGCCATGCTGAGCGTCCATGCAATTCAGGATCACGGCGTGCGTCCTGCGCACGGACCCATCCTTGTCACCGGGGCGGCCGGGGGCGTGGGCTCTGTGGCCATCCTGTTGCTCGCGGCGCTGGGCTACGAGGTCACCGCGGTGACGGGCCGACCGGAAACCGCCGACTACCTGCGGAGCCTCGGCGCCAGTGCTGTGATTGCGCGCGATGAGCTGGCTAGGGACGCAAAGCCGCTCGAGAAAGAACGCTGGACCGGTGCGGTGGACAGCGTGGGCGCGACGACGCTGGCCACCGTGCTTGCGCAGACTCGTCAGGAAGGTCTGGTGGCCGCCTGCGGTCTTGCCGGGGGTGTGGGATTGCCGTCCTCGGTCATGCCCTTCATCCTCCGCGGGGTGACGCTGCGCGGAATCGATTCTGTGCAATGCGCAATGCCGCGGCGCGTCCGCGCCTGGCACGATTTGGCGCGCCTGCTGTCTCCCGCAGTGCTCGCGCAAACTGCGGTGACTGCGCCGTTGGCCGAGGTCCCAGCGCTTGCCGCTGCGATTCTGGAGGGCAAGGTTCGCGGACGGGTGGTCATTGACGTCAATGCCTGAAAGGAGGGTGCTGCCATGCAGATAGGTATCGTCCAGATTGCGCAACGCTACGGATATGAAGACATCACGGATGCGCAGGTTTACGACGAAGAGCTCCGCTGTGCCCGGCTTGCGGACGAGCTCGGCTATGACCTCGTCGCGATGGTGGAGCATCATTTCGAGGATTACGCCCTCTGCCCGGACAATTTCGTCTACTTGGCGCACCTGGCGGCGCTGACCAAACGAATCAAGCTGATGACCGGGGCGGTGATCGTGCCCTGGAATCTGCAACCCCTGCGCGTTGCCGAGAAGGCCGCCTTGCTGGACCTGCTATCCGGGGGGCGCTTTTTGCTGGGTTTCGGGCGCGGGCTTGCGCGACGGGAGTATGACCAATTCGGGATCCCGATGGCGGAATCACGCGGCCGCTTCGACGAAGCGGTGCCGATGATTCTGGAGGCACTCGAGACCGGCGTGATGCCGGCGCACACGGGTCAGTATTTCAATCAACCACAAGCGGTCATTCGGCCCCGTCCTACGACCACCTTCAAGGGCCGGACGATGCAGGTGGCGATGTCGGGCGACTCCATCCTTGAAGCCGCGCGGCATGGGTTCAAGATGCTGCAGTTTTCCTACAAGGATCCGCTGACGCATCGAGATGAAGTGGCCGCCTACGCGCGGGCTTTCCGCGAGCGTCACGCCGCCCCGCCGCCAATTCCGTTCTTCATCGACTTCATGGTCTGCGACGAGAATGCAGACCGTGCAGCCGAGAATGCCGAAAAATATGTGCGCACCTATCTCATGAGTCTGATTTCTCACTACGAAATGATGGGCGATCATTTTCCGCAGGGTTATGAAGAGTACGGGCAGAATGCCAAGGCACTCGCCGAGGCGGGTCTCGACAACATGGCGGCGGGTTACCTGGCGGGTCAGACCTGGGGCACGCCGCAGCAGATTCTCGAAAAAATCAGTGCACGTCGGGCCACGATTGGCGACTACGATGGGATGTATGTGGTGCGCTTCGCCGGTGCTCCTTATGAAGTGGCGGAGCGCTCGCTGCGCACGTTTGCGACCCAGGTGATGCCGGAGCTCAAAAGCTGGAATGTGCCCGCCGTGATGGCGGCCTGAATGAGCCGACGGGGGACGCCTGCAGCTGCGGCCCTTGCCGCACGACCGCCCGTCGTTAGCTGCGGGCGAGTCCTGCGAGCGCGCTGCGCACATCTCCCGGAGTTTTCACCGGGGCTTTAAAGGGCACACGCAAAATCTGGCTGCCCAGCCCGAGATGGAATCCGTCGGCGTCGCATCCCGCAAAGCGGGGCACGGACTCTCCCGGATCAATCCCCAGTAGCGTCCGCAAGTAGTGCTGCATTGCCGGGACATGGTCTGCATCCATATGGGCCGCCATGCTCGCCTCGGTTGCCGCATCGAACGGGTTCGTATCCAGGACCGCCTCCGGTTCTAGCCAGTGGATGGCACCGAAACCACCGATAAAGCGCAAACGCCGGACGGCCAGTCGGAAGAAAGCGAACCCATGCGTAAGGTGATAGTCGCGCGCCTCCGGGAAATACCGGTAGTAGCGCGCTGCGATATCGTCTGTATCGCCGGCCGCGATCGGAGTGGCATCGGCGAGCAGGGTTAAGCGACCACCTGCTTGAAGGTCGTCTGCGCTGCGGTCGAACACGATGAGCGAGACCCGCGGGTCGGCAAGCACATTCTTTGTGTGCTGTGCGATGTCCGCGATGAGGACGACGGGGCTGCTGTGGCGATCGAGGCAGAACGGCACCACAGATCCGAACGGATAGCCCGGCATCGCCACCGATTGAGTGGAGAGCACCCCGTCGTAACACTGATGGAGTAGGGCGCGGGCTTCCAGTGCCGCCTGTGCGGTACGGTTCATCGCGGGCCTGCTTTCGTCCGCAGGAAGTCGCGGCGTGGCCTCATGTGGCGGGCTCCGCGGCCGTGAGGGTGACGAGCTCGATGCCTTCGGCCAGAACCTGTTCGCCCGGCTGGAAACGGATTTCTTCCACCACCCCATCGAAGGGGGCGGTGAGGGTATGCTCGATTTTCATCGCCTCGACAACCAGCAGCGGGGTGCCGCGGGTCACTCGATCGCCCACTGCAACCAGCAGCGCGGTGACCGCCCCGGGCATGGGCGAAACCACCTTGCCTGCGGCTTCTTCGGCGTCCTCGCCGGTATGCAGGGCATTGATCAGGTTCAGGCGGTAGTGCTCGCCCCCTAGAAATACATGGGTCTCGCGCGGCGTAACCACGACCGACCCTTCCACGCGCTGCGTGCCAAGCGTCACGCTGAGCCGCGCGCCGGTCTGCGTCATACCCGCCAGGGGATGCGGTTGCCCATTGAGGATGAGCTGCCAACCTTCGCGGCCATGCACTACGTCGCAGGAGGTTTCGATTTCACCCTGTCGATAGCGCAGGGTATCCCGTGCAGCTTGGTTGAGCCGGAAGCCGGGCAGCGTTCCCCACGGCGAGTCTGGGTCTCCCTGGGCAATGTTCCAGGAGGTCCCGCTTAACTGAAGAGCCAGCAGACGATGGGCTGCCAGCAAAGCCCAGCCAGACGACGGCAGGGGGGGCGCCACTGGATGCAGGGCATCGCGCGCCTCTTCGACAAAGTGCGTATCGAAACCTCCGGCCTCGAATTCAGGGTGCGCGATGATGCGTTGCAGGTACGGAATATTGGCCGTAATCCCCACGATCTCCGTGCCGGCGAGGGCTTGTCGCATGCTGCGTAATGCCTCTTCTCGCGTCGCGCCGATGGTGATGATTTTGGCCACCATTGCATCGTAGAACGGGGTCACGCTGCTGCCCGCCACCACACCGGTGTCCACCCGGACCTGTTCATCTTCGTGTGGTAGCACCAGATGCACGATTTCGCCGGTGGAGGGCTGGAAGGCTTGCGCTGCATCCTCGGCGTACACGCGAACTTCGATCGCGTGTCCTTCGCAGACGATTTCATCCTGGGTCAGTGGCAGGGTTTCGCCCGCGGCCACGCGCAGTTGCCACTCGACGAGATCCTGTCCGGTCACCTCCTCGGTTACAGGATGCTCCACCTGCAAGCGCGTGTTCATCTCGATGAAGTAGATGCCGCCCTTGCGATCGATGATGAATTCGACCGTGCCCGCGCCCACGTAATCGACGGCACGAGCGGCCTTGATGGCCGCCTCGAACAGGGTGGCCCGCTGCGCGTCGCTCAACAGCACAGCCGGTGCTTCCTCGATGACTTTCTGGTGCCGTCGTTGCAGCGAGCAATCGCGTTCGAAAAGGTGGACCAGATTGCCGTGCGTATCCCCGAACACCTGCACTTCGATGTGGCGCGGATTTTCGACGTAGCGCTCCAGAAGCACCGAGGCATCCCCGAAGGCGTTCTTCGCCTCGCGTTGCGCAGACGCCAGCGCCGCCGGGAATTCCGCGTAGTCACGCACGATGCGCATACCGCGGCCACCACCACCCGCAGAAGCCTTGATCAGGAGCGGCAAGCCAACTTCGCGGGCCGCATCCGCCAGCACAGCATCCTCCTGCGCGGCGCCGTAATAGCCGGGCACCAGAGGTACGCCGTGGGCCTCCATCAGAATTTTTGCTTCGCGCTTGGATCCCATGATGCGGATGGCTTCAACCCCGGGGCCGATGAACACGATACCGGCTGCCGCGCAGGCTGATGCAAATTCGGCGTTCTCAGACAGAAAACCATAGCCCGGATGGATGGCTTCGGCACCGCTCGCACGCGCGGCCTCCAGGAGGCTGTCGATGTTGAGGTAACTCTGGGCCGACGGCGGGGGACCGATACACCAGGCCTCGTCTGCGCTGCGCACATGCAAGGCGTGTGTGTCAGCGGTCGAATGAACGGCGACGGTGCCGATTCCTAAGCGTCGGGCAGTCGCCATGATGCGGCAGGCGATTTCACCCCGGTTGGCAATGAGAATTTTGCGGAACATGGCGTGGCTCACATGCGGAAGACGCCAAAAGGCGTCTTCGGGATCGGGGCGTTGAGGGCAGCTGACAGACCAAGACCCAGCACATCGCGTGTGTCTGCGGGATCGATAATGCCGTCATCCCACAGCCGGGCCGTGGCGTAGTAGGGGTGCCCCTGCTCTTCGTACTGCGCGCGCACTGGGGCTTTGAATTGCTCTTCCTCCTCGGGGCTCCAGGTCTTGCCCTGTGCGTCGAAATTATCGCGACGCACCTGTGCGAGCACTGCCGCTGCCTGTTCGCCTCCCATCACGGAGATTCGGGCGTTCGGCCAGGTCCAGAGGAAGCGCGGGCTGTAGGCGCGTCCGCACATGCCGTAGTTCCCGGCACCAAAACTGCCCCCGATG
>JBIKOF010000163.1:0-4950 GCA_044358205.1 Gammaproteobacteria bacterium
AAGCCGGTTTTCATCAGGCGCCCGGAGAGGGTATGGAACTCCGCCTTCCAAGGCCGGAAGCTGTCCTTTTCCACCCAGTAAGTCACCCTGTGATAGGTCACCCCGGGGCGCGCCGCTTCCAGTCCGAGCACCCAGCAAGTCGCCTTGTCGCACGGTTCTTCTCGCAACAGCGTGGCTTTGTAGTCTCCGGAGAAATTGGCCCGCGCCAAATCCCCGTTCGCGACCTGCCCGGTCAGGCGCTGGGAAAGGGGAAGTCGAACGGGCTGGGACACCGCGGGTAGGAACACCCACAGATTCTTCCCCCGCATCAGCATCACCTGGCCTGCCTCCGAAGCAGGGGCGAGCGTGCGCACGATGCTTTTCTCCAGACCATCCTGCAGCACGAGGTAATGGTGCAGCTCCGGTTTTCGTCCTTCGGCGAGGGTCGCCACCTTCACGCTGACCTGGAACCCGCCCTCGGGAAATCGGATCCGGTCCGCCGCGGCCACGATCTCATCGGGGGTGGGGACGCCGGCGCGGGCAGCCCCCCCGGTAGTCAGGAACCCGACCGACATCCCCAGGACCGCGGCCAGCGCTTGGCGAAAGCGCTGGGCTGGCGGCGACCTTAATTTCGTGAGATGCTTTAGGAACATTGTCTAATCTTTTGTTTAAATGACACAAAAAATTCCTCCAGAGGATCCTGCATCACCATGCTGATCGTTCGCGTGGAGCATGTCTGGAAGGATTATAGGCTTGGTCTGCAAAGCGTCCACGCCCTGCGTGATGTGTCTCTCGTGGTGGCCCCAGGGCAGTTTCTGGCCATCGCTGGCCCGTCTGGTAGTGGCAAGACTACCCTGTTGAATCTTATCGGCTGCATCGACACCCCAACCCGGGGTGATATCTATATCGGCGATGACAATGTGGCCCACAGGTCACCTGATGAGCTGGCTGACCTCCGCGCACGGACGATCGGCTTCGTCTTCCAGACCTTTAACCTCCTGCCCGTCCTGAGTGCAGCCGAGAACGTGGAATTTCCGCTTCTGCAACGCCGTGACATCTCGCGCCGCGAACGACTTGCGCGAGTGGCTCACTATCTCGATGTGGTCGGCCTGGCCGACAAGGTAGGCCACCGGCCCAGCGAATTGAGCGGCGGGCAACGCCAGCGCGTTGCCATCGCCCGCGCGCTTGCAGGCGGGCCCGAGCTCATTCTTGCGGATGAGCCGACGGCAAATCTGGATTCGCGTACCGGTGAGGGCGTGTTGGCCTTGATGAAATCCATCAACGAGCGCGAGCGCACCACATTCATCTTTTCAACCCACGACTTCCGCATCATGGAGATGGCCGATCGCGTGGTCAGCGTCGCCGATGGAAAGCTGGTGTCTGCATGACCCCGCCAAAACCCGGACGCGGATTCTTCGTCGCCCTCCTGCTGGGGGTGAGCGGTTCGGGGCTCGCACAGGACGACCTTGAGGATTTCTTCGCGACCGACGGGACGACCGAGGAAGAGACCCCGCGGGCGCTGGCCGGTGAGCCGGGCCGGGAGAACACTGAATCCCCGGATGTTGAGCGTTTGCTCTTGGACGCGCCGGCGGATGCAGGGGTGGCAGGAAACGCCGCGACAGAGGCCGACTTCACCGGTGATTCGGCAGAGATCGAAGATTTCCTGTCTGGGGGCACCGAGCCTGACGCCACTGAGCAAGCCGCTTCCAACGTCACCCTGTCGGGCTTCGTGCAGAACGAGCTGGCCTACACCTGGCCGGATGATAGCCACCTGTCCAAATTCAAGAACGTGGCGAAGATCAGGCTTAACGGTCGCCTCACTGACAAGGTCAGTTTCCAGCTGGGCGGTCACCTCCAATACGACCCGGTGTATGAATTCGAGACCTATTACCCGGACATCGTCGAGGACGACCAGAAGCTCTGGGGGTATGTCGATGAGACCTATCTCGACATCGATGCAGGTGCCTGGGAGCTCAGGCTGGGACGGCAACACATCATTTGGGGCGAAATGGTTGGTTTGTTCTTTGCCGATGTGGTTTCGGCGCTGGACCTCAGGGAGTTCGTCCTGCCCGATTTCGACCTCATCCGAATCCCCCAGTGGGCTGCGCGGGCGGAGTACTTCGGTGATGACTTCAAGGCCGAGCTTGTATACATCCCGTACATGACGGTCGATAACCTTGGGCGCCAGGGCGCAGAGTTCTTCTCTTTCCCGGCGACCCTGCCTCCCGGCCTGACTGCCGAGTTCCGCGAAGACAAGACGCCCAACGACCCGGTAGAAGATTTCGGAGCCGGGGCGCGGGGGAGCTGGCTGGTCGACGGCTGGGATTTCAGCCTCTTCTACTACACCAGCCCCGACAAGACCGCGGCCTATGCGCGATCTCTGGTGCCCGGGGCGGCCGGTCTGGCGCCAAGCTTGGTTTTTCAGCCGGTCCACGAGCGCATCCACCAGACTGGCGGGACAGTGGCCAAGGAACTTGGGGGCTTGGTGTTCAAGGCTGAAGCAGTGCAGACCTTCGGGCGCCGCATCAGCACTACCGCGCCGGGGGATCTCGATGGCTTGGTGGACACCGACGAGCTGCGCTACGTGGCGGGGCTCGACTGGGCGGGCGAAACTGGCCACCGAATCAATGTGCAGTTTTTTCAGACCTGGTTGCAGGATCCTGCGCCCGGGATGATTTTCAACGATGTGGAATCCGGCGCGAGTGTGCTCCTGACTACCGAGGCCTTGCATCCCAACATCACGCCAGAGGTACTCTGGATCCGCAGCCTGGACCGTGACGAGTGGCTGTTGGAAACCAAGGTGAGCTGGGAATTTGCCACCGACTGGCGCGCAGTGCTGGGGACAGACGTGTTCGGTGGCCCTCCCAATCGCCTGCTCGGCCAGTTTGATAACAGCGATCGGGTGTATTGGGAGTTCCGGCACAGTTTCTGATGTCCGCCGGCCGGGTTCAGGTGGGTGTCTGCTATCATCGAGCCATGGACGCGAGGCTTTCCAACACCTTTTCTGGCCCCCGGTTCTCCGGGCAGCGCTGGCGCTGAATCAGGCGGGTCCGTGTCCATCCGAATCAAGGTGGCAACCGAAGCGCGTGAAATCGATGACGCGCTCTGGCTGCGGCATGAGGTTTTCGTCAACGAAGACCACAAGTTCGGGGGCAAACCCGTGCACGGTGGGCGCCTGGTCGACCGTTTCGATGCCTTCCCCAATGCCTACCATGTCGTGGCCTATGAGGGCTCGGAGCCGGTCGCGACCATGCGTTTGTTGAAAGACAGCGAAGCCGGAATGCCGGTCGACGAACTCTATGATTTTACCGCCTATCGGCGGCAGGTCGGGGCAGCGGGACCTGCTGCGAATGGCAGCGGGGTCCAGTTCGGAAGTGCCGGCATGCTCGCGATCCGCAGTCAATGGCGGCGCCGGCGAGATGTCATTCGGGCCATGTTCCGCATGGCCGCCACCGTGTGCCGACGCTACGGCGCCACGCATATTCTGGTCGTCGTCAATCATGAGACCGCCGGCATGTACCGGCGGCTCGGATTCATCCCGCTCACCCAGGAACGCATCTGGAACGAGGAAATTGGCAACCATGTGGTTCCGCTGGTGGGGACCACTGCGCAGTTTCTGGACTGGGCCTTCCGAGGACTGAAAAACACTGCCCTCAGCGATTTTCAGGACAGTTTCGAGCGCATGGTATTACGTGCGGGCGAGCATGTTTTCCGCGAGGGAGATCGCGGTGAGCACGCCTACATCGTTGAATCCGGTGACATCCGGATTGCGCGCAACCGTGCGAGTGGCGAGGAACTCACGCTCGCCCATCTCGGCCGCGGTGATCTGCTCGGTGAGCTTGCGCTGATTGACGATCAACCCCGCTCGGCATCGGCCATCGCGATGGTCGATACAGAACTGATGACGCTCGATCGGCACACTTTCCAGACGGAACTGCAGGCCAACCCGGAACGCGCCCAGAGCCTGTTCCGTATCTTCTCCGCCCGGGTGCGCGCGATGGACGAATTGGCCATGGTGCTTGCCTTTGCGCCCGCCGGCCAGCGCTTGGAGTTTGCGCTCGACATTGCGCGCCAGCAGGCCAGCCCTGATGCCAGCCAGCCCGGTGCCATCGTTTTCAAGGGTGGCCCCCGCGAGTTGGCTTTGCTCGCCGCAGTGGAGGAGGGTGCTGCGCTCGCCTTCCTGGAGACGGTGGCGGGTTCAGGTGGGCTCACGTTCGGACCGCGGCATATCCAGTTCCACGCCTGAGCACCCCTCGTACCCGACACGCGCATCTGAGCGCGCGGCCGCGCGCGCCGAATGTGTCTCAAGTCCCGACCGCATTGGCCGCTGACATCGCATGCCGCGAGGGTCTCCGGGGGCATCTTGCGCAGGGGCGGGCCACGGTTTCGGGGCAGATGTGAAATCTCGCTAGACTTTAACAGTAAATCCCTGAAAAATTGGGTTTAATGCGGCACGTGCCGGCGTGCCTCGGGTCTCTTCCCGGGGGGCGGCCGTGGCCTTCGAACTTGCGGAGAACTCAGGGGAAAGGTGATTCGATGATGCTCGAAGCGATCAAGGCGTGGAAAGGTCTCGCGGCAGGACTGACAGTGCTGATGCTGGCAGGATGTGGCAACAACCTGCGGGAACTGAAGGAAATCGTCTGGTCGAGCCGCGAACCGGCACCGCGCACCAGTGATGTTGCGAAGGACTGGACCTATCGGGTGGGGCCCGGGGACTCCTTGAACATCTTCGTCTGGCGTAATCCGGAGCTCTCCAGCACGGTCACGGTGCGACCCGACGGTAAGTTCTCTACGCCGCTTATCAAAGAATTTCTCGCCACGGGCAAGACTCCGCCCGAGCTTTCCGTGGAGTTGGAGAAGGCGCTTGGTGAATTCGTGCGCGATCCGCTCGTCACGGTGATTCCCGGCGGCTTCGTCGGCGAATATGCCGATCAGGTGCGGGTGGTGGGCGAGGCTACCAAACCCATTTCA
>JBIKOF010000164.1:0-4948 GCA_044358205.1 Gammaproteobacteria bacterium
GTCCATGAACTCTCCGCGCATGTAGTTGTAACCCACCGTTGCGCCAATCGAGTAGCCAGCGATAGCCATGCCTTCCACGAGCGCATGGGGATTGAAACGCAGGATGTCACGGTCCTTGCAGGTCCCAGGCTCGCTTTCGTCGGAATTGCAAACGATATATTTCTGCCCCGGTCCTTTCGGCATGAAGCTCCATTTCACACCTGTGGGAAAGCCTGCGCCCCCTCTTCCGCGCAAGCCGGCCGACTTGACCAGCTCGATGACATCAGCCGGCGGAATCTTTTCGCGAAGAATTTTTTCCCAGGCCGTATAGCCCCCGATCTTGCGATAGGTCTCCAGAGACCAAGGCACGTCGAAGCCACGGGTCGCATAGCAGTTCTGGTTGAGCGGGATGCTGGAAAGGTCGACGTTCATCGCAATGTCCTTAGCTCAGAGCCGCAAGAATCTCGTCCACCTTCTCGGGTGTAAGATTCTCGTGATAGACGTGATCGACCATCATCATCGGGGCGCCACAGCAGGCGGCAAGGCATTCTTCCTCCGGCTTGAGGTAGATGCGCCCGTCCGCTGTGGACTCTCCCACCTTGATTCCGAGCCGCTTCTCAACATGGGCGAGAAGCGCATCCCCGCCGCGCAACATGCAGGAAATGTTGGTGCACACCGAAACACTATGGTGACCAACCTCGCGGGTTTCGAACATGGAATAAAAGCTCGCAACCTCGTAGACCGCGATGCGCGGCAGTCCCAGATAGGCCGCCACTGCATCCATCAACTCGGGTGTGAGGTACCCGTGGTTTTCGTGCTGTACTTCGCGCAGCGCGGCGAGCACCGCCGATTGCTTGCGGTCGGCCGGGTACTTTGCGACCCACTCGTCAATCACCGCCCGGGTGTGTGCAGAAAGCAATTCGTTGTCTGGGCTATGCATGAAATCCAACCTCAGCGATCGATCTCGCCGAACACGATGTCCATGGTGCCGATGATGGCAACAACGTCCGCGAGCATGTGCCCCTGCGCCATCTCGTTCATGGCTGCCAGATGCGGGAAGCCCGGAGCGCGTGCTTTGAGCCGGTAGGGCTTGTTGGCGCCATCCGACACCAGATAAACGCCGAACTCTCCTTTGGGGTGTTCGACCGCGGCGTACACCTCGCCCGCCGGCACGCAATAGCCCTCGGTAAAGAGCTTGAAGTGGTGGATGAGCGACTCCATGTCGCCTTTCATCTCGCCGCGTTTCGGCGGGGTAAGCTTGTGATCGTCCAGAATGACCGGGCCGGGATGCGCGCGCAGCCAGTCCACGCATTGTTTGACGAGCCGTGCGGACTGACGCATTTCTTCCACGCGAACCAGGTAGCGCGAGTAGCAATCGCCATTGGTACCGACAGGGATGTCGAAGTCGAGGTCGGCGTAGATTTCGTAGGGTTGCTTCTTGCGCAAATCCCACTCCACCCCCGACCCGCGGAGCATGGGTCCCGTGAAGCCCAACGCCAGCGCCCGCTCCGGCGTGACGATGCCGATGTCGACAGTGCGCTGTTTCCAGATACGGTTGTCGGTGAGCAGGGTTTCGTACTCATCGACGCATGCGGGGAAGCGCGCCACGAAATCGTCGAGGAAATCGAGCATCGAGCCCTGACGGTTGGCGTTGAGGTCGCGGACTTCCTTCTCTCCACGCCAGCGACTTTTTTCGTATTGGGGCATACGCGCCGGCAGATCCCGGTACACCCCACCGGGTCGGTAGTAGGTGGCGTGCATGCGCGTCCCCGACACCGCCTCGTAGCAGTCCATCAGATCTTCGCGCTCGCGGAAGCAGTACAGGAACACCGTCATGGCCCCGATATCGAGGCCATGTGCACCCAGCCACATCAGGTGGTTCAGGATGCGGGTAATCTCATCGAACATGACGCGGATGTATTGCGCGCGAATCGGGGGGGTGATTCCCAGCAACCGCTCGATCGCCATCACATACGCATGCTCGTTGCACATCATGGACACGTAATCGAGGCGGTCCATGTAGCCGATGCTCTGGTTGAACGGCTTGTTCTCGGCCAGCTTCTCGGTGCCGCGGTGAAGCAGCCCGATATGCGGGTCGGCACGTTCGATGACTTCCCCGTCCATTTCCAGAACTAGACGCAGCACCCCGTGCGCAGCCGGGTGCTGGGGGCCGAAGTTGAGGGTCATGTTGCGGATTTCTGGCACGGCGGCTCGATTCCGGATGAACGTCAGTTGAAACTCAGTGCGCCGTGCCGGAGCCGCGGCCATCGTCCCGGATGACGCGGGGGACGAGTGTTCTTGGTTCGATGGTCACGGGCTGATACACGACACGTCGCTTGTCGGGGTCGTAGCGCACTTCGACATATCCCTCGAGCGGAAAATCCTTGCGGAACGGATGGCCGATGAAACCGTAGTCGGTCAACAGGCGGCGCAAGTCCGGATGGCCTTCGAAGAGGATCCCGAAAAGATCGAACGCTTCCCGCTCGTACCAGTCAGCCACCGGAAAAACATCTACAACCGAGGGCAGGATGGGTTCATCGGCGGGCAGCCACGCCTTTACCCTCAAGCGACGGTTGTGGGTGATGGAGAGCAATTGGTAAACCACCGCAAATCGCTGCCCGGCAGGGATTTCCGGGTGGGCGTGAACATCGGCCCGACCGACTGCGCGACTGAACCCGGAGCTCGTCGCACCCTGAGTGACCCAATCGGCTTGGCCGTAACTCAGATAATCGACTCCTGAGAGGTCATTCATCTGGGTAAAGGCCATGCCAGGTGCATCGCGCAGCGTTTCCAGAACCTCAACGATCCGGGCGGCGGTCACCGTGATGGTCAGTTCTCCATCCGCATGACGGATGTCGACCAGTGATTCCCGGAGCAGGGCGCGGAGTTCGATGCTCAGGGCATCGGCCTGACTGCGATTCATGCAGGAGTGCTCTCAGCGGCTGATGGTGTTCGTGCGTTTGATTTTTTCCTGCAACTGGATAACCCCGAACAGCAGCGCTTCCGCGGTCGGGGGACACCCCGGCACGTAGACATCCACTGGCACGATGCGGTCGCAACCGCGGGTCACAGAGTAGGAATAATGATAGTAGCCCCCGCCATTGGCGCAGGAGCCCATGGAGATGACCCACTTGGGCTCGGTCATCTGGTCGTAAACCTTGCGGAGCGCCGGTGCCATCTTGTTGACGAGTGTGCCGGCCACAATCATGAGATCGGATTGGCGGGGACTCGGGCGGAAAACGATGCCGAAGCGATCCAGATCGTAGCGGGAAGCTCCAGCATGCATCATTTCTACGGCGCAGCAGGCGAGGCCGAAGGTCATGGGCCACAGGGAGCCGGTGCGTGCCCAGTTGACGACGCTGTCGATACTCGTCGTGACGAAGCCCCGTTCGGAGAGGTCGTTCATTCCCATTCCAGCGCCCCTTTCCTCCATTCGTAGATGAAGCCGACGACAAGGACGGCGAGGAAAACCATCATCGCGATAAATCCTGGCATGCCAATTTCATCGAGTACGACAGCCCACGGAAAGAAAAATGCGATTTCGAGATCGAAGAGGATGAAAAGGATGGCCACGAGGTAGTAGCGCACATCGAACTTCATGCGTGCGTCCTCGAAAGCTTCGAAGCCGCATTCGTAGGGCGAGGTTTTTTCCGGATCGTCGCGATAGACCTTGAGCAGATGGCCGATACCGCCGCTGGCTGCGAGGGACACGATGCCCACTGCCACGCCGACGCCGAGGAAAATCAGGATTGGCAGGTAGAGCTCGAGCAAGGTCTGATTCCCGTATCTACGCAACACACAGGCGCGGATGCGGCCGGTGCGCTCCGCGCGGACTTCTGAAGCGGGCGATGGTGCCGACGGTGAGACTCGAACTCACACGGGTTTCCCCACCACCCCCTCAAGATGGCGTGTCTACCAATTCCACCACGTCGGCGTTGATGCGCCGCTTCAGTCAGCCGCGGATGATACGCGAGGCTGTTGGAAAAATCGCGACCCCCCGGCTTTTTTTTTCACACGAAGACGATGTGAACGATGTGTCTCAGGGCTTGTCTTGCGAGGCCGGAATTTGTGGCACATCTGCGGGTGACGCAGGCACCGGCGCAACAGGTTCAGGGGCAGCCGCTTGATTCGGTGCAACGAGTGGTCCGCTTGCCGGCGCGAGCGCCTGCGGCGTGTCTTTCTGCGCGGGATCGCCAACGACACGCTCGGTAATTTCGGTGCTGGCAGCGGCCTGTGCCGCAATTTCATCACCGAGGCTGCGCGGCGCACTCTGCCCACTTGCAAGCCAGGCCAGCAGCAGACAGTTGCCAAAAAAGAGAATCGCGAGAACAGAAGTGGCCCGGGACAGAAACGTCGCCGAGCCCCGTGCGCCGAACACCGTGCCGGATGCGCCACTGCCGAAGGCAGCGCCCGCGGTGGCACCGCGCCCCTGTTGCAGCAAGATGATGGCGATGAGCGCCAATGCCACGAGCACATGAACTACGAGCAGGATGGTTTGCAGCATCAGTACAACTCCGCTAGGACTGGCGCGCCGCGGCGGCCACGATGGCACAGAAATCTTCGGCTTTCAGAGCCGCCCCGCCGATGAGACCGCCGTCGATGTCGGCCTCTCCGAACAATTCGGTTGCGTTTCCGGGTTTCACGCTACCGCCATAAAGAATCCGCATTCGATCGCCAAGCGTGGCGTCGAGCGCACTGACCCGCTGCCGAATTCTGGCGTGTACTTCCTGCGCCTGAGCAGGTGTTGCGGTCTCTCCGGTACCAATGGCCCATACCGGCTCGTAGGCGATGACCGCTGCCGCCAGGTACTGCGCGGCATCCGCGCGCCCGAAAAGGGGCGCAAGTTGCGCGTCGATGACCCCTGGGGTTGCCCCCGCCTGACGCTCTGCCAGGGTTTCGCCCACACAAAGCACCGGAATCATGCCGGAATCGACTACAGCCACGAGTTTGGCGATGACCTGTGAAGGCG
>JBIKOF010000165.1:0-4946 GCA_044358205.1 Gammaproteobacteria bacterium
CAGAATTCCCCATGACAACGACGTTCTCCCCGCGTGCTGTCCTCGATCGCTACCCTGCCGATGACGGCAGCCTGCCTACCTGGCTGGCTGCACGTTGCGCGGTAGTCCCGGACGCACAGGCACTGGTATTCGCCCACCGAAACTGGTCCTACCGCCAGCTTCACGCCGCCGTGGAAACCTGTGCAGGGGTGCTTGCGGGTCATGGGGTGAACGCTGGCGATCCGGTCGCGTATTGTGCCTCCAACAGCGATCTCACGGTGGTGGTATTCCTGGCCTGCGCGCGGCTAGGCGCGTTGTTCGCGCCCCTGAATGCCGCACTCACCGACAGCGAACTCGGCTGGCTGCTCAAGCATACGGCGCCCCGCGTGGTGCTCGCCGGCGCGGCCGAGGCGGTACGCTTCAACGCATTAACGGCCCACTCAGGCAATCCCCCGCAGTTCGTTCCACTGGAAACACTGGGTCTGGCAGCGCGCGATGCCGACGCGGTGATACGCGTGCTCCGCGCGCTGCATGCCCCGGCACTCGGAGGCCCGCAGCCCGAAGCACGTACCCCGCTGGTGGTGGTGTACACCTCGGGCACCACGGGCTTTCCCAAGGGCGTGCTGCACAGTCATCACAATTACCTCTGGGCGGCAGAAGCTTTCGTCGAGCGTATGCACCTGCAGCCCGACGAGCGATTACTGACAGTTTTGCCCTTCTTTCATATCAATGCATTGTTCTACTCGCTGGGAGGCGCGCTTGCGGCGGGTGCTTGCCTCATCATCGCCGAAGGATTCAGTGCCTCACGTTTCTGGAATTTTGCCGCCGAGACCCGCGCGACCCAGTTCAACACGCTCGCCGCGGTGGGTGGCATTCTCTGCAAGCGTCCACGCAGCGAGTTCAACCCCGATCATGTGCTGCGCAAGATTTACGGCGGTCCGATCAGTCCCGAGGTGGAAGCGGTTTTTCGCGCGGACTTCGGTGTCACGCACGTAATCGAAGGCTACGGCATGTCCGAGATCCCAGGCGCCTGTAACAACCCCTTCGATGGCCTCCACAAGCCGGGCAGTATGGGGCTACCCGCGCGACACCCGCGCCATGGCGCCTTCGTAGAAATGCGGGTGATAGACGAAGCAGGGGCGCCGTGCGCGACCAACGAGCCCGGTGAACTAGAGGTGCGTACGCCCATCGTCTTCAACGGGTATCTCAGGGATGAAAGCCAGACGCAGGCGGCCTTCAACGGCGCATGGTTTCGCACCGGAGATGTCGTGCGCCGCGATGCAGACGGCTACTTCTTTTTCGTGGCGCGTCGGAAGGACATCATCCGGGTGCGCGGTGAAAACGTCTCGGGTGCGGAGCTGGACCGGGTACTAGGCGAACATCCGGCCGTCGCCGAGGCCGCCGTGCTGGGCGTGGCTGCGGCGGTGGGTGACGAGGACATTCTTGCCGTGCTGGTGGCGCGGGGTGCGCCGCCGCCCTTCGAGGAGATTGCGCAGTGGGCGCGCCAGCACCTTGCGGCTATCAAGATTCCGCGCCTGTGGGTGTGGGCAGACAGCTTGCCGCATACACCGTCGCATCGCGTGGCGAAACATCTGTTGCGCAAGGATGCGGCTCTTCTGGCGCGGGCATCACCGCTGCCCTGAATCACGCAGGTTTCGTCATCGAGGGTGCGTTGCAGCACGACGCGCCGAGGTGACAAGCGCAGTATCGAGTCGGCACACTGCCGCTTCAACCAGAGGTCCTCTGCATGTCCGAGTCAGCCCCAGCTCCAGCCGTCCCACTACGCACAGTCACGCATTTCATCAACGGCCAGTTCGTGCCCTCGGCGAGCGGCAAGACCTTTCCTGACGTTTCACCTGTGGACGGCGCAATCATCGCCCACGTGCATGAGGCGGGTCGCGCAGAAGTGGATGCCGCGGTGAGTGCCGCGCGAGCGGCGCTGGACGGGCCCTGGGGCAAGCTGGGTGTACCTGAGCGCATGGCGTTGTTGCACAAGGTGGCAGATGGGATCCAGAAGCGCTTCGAGGAGTTTGTCGAGCTCGAGTGCCTCGACACCGGCAAGCCGTGGGGCGATTGCAGCCATCTCGATATTCCGCGCGGCGCTGCCAATTTTCGGCTTTTCGCAGACTTGGTGAAAAATGTGCCCACGGAGGCATTCACCATGCTCGCGCCGGATGGCGCGCAGGTCCTCAATTACGCCTTGCGGGTGCCCAAAGGGGTGGTTGCTGTGATCTGTCCCTGGAACCTCCCACTCATGCTGATGACCTGGAAAGTGGCCCCAGCTCTGGCCTGTGGCAACACCGTGGTGGTCAAGCCTTCGGAAGAGACCCCACTCACCACGACGCTTCTGGGTGAGGTGATGAACGAGGCAGGTGTTCCGCCTGGCGTGTTCAATGTCATCAATGGCTTTGGACCGGACTCTGCCGGGGGCTTTCTAACCGAACACCCGGAGGTCGACGCCATCACCTTCACCGGCGAAACCCGCACCGGTGAAGCCATCATGCGCGCGGCCTCGACAGGGCTGCGCGCAGTGAGCTTCGAACTGGGCGGCAAGAATCCCGCGCTGGTCTTCGCCGATTGTGATCTCGATTACGCTATCCAGACCACGGTCCGATCAACGTTCATCAACTGCGGCCAGGTGTGTCTGGGCACGGAGCGTATCTACGTCGAGCGCGCCCTTTTTCCCGAATTTGTCGAGCGCCTGAGCAAGGCCGCGCGCGCGCTCAAGATCGGCCCGCCGCGCGAACCCGGCGTAACGCTTGGTCCCCTGATCAGTCAGGAACACCGCAGCAAGGTGCTTGCCTGTTACGCGCGTGCCGTTGCGGAAGGCGCTACGGTGGTGACCGGCGGAGGAGTGCCGGCGATGTCGCCGGCGCTCGCCCAGGGCGCCTGGGTCGAGCCCACGGTGTGGACAGGGCTTGGCGAAGACGCACTGACCAACCGCGAGGAGATCTTCGGGCCGTGTTGTCACGTGGCGCCGTTCGATACCGAGGAAGAAGCGCTTACCCTCGCCAATGACACCCGTTACGGCCTCGCGAGCGTGGTGTGGACACGCGATCTGGCGCGCGCGCATCGGGTCGCTGCACGACTGAAGTCGGGAATCACCTGGGTGAACAGCTGGTTCCTGCGCGACCTGCGCACTCCGTTCGGGGGCATGAAAAATTCTGGAATAGGACGCGAGGGCGGGGTGCATTCGCTCGAGTTCTATTCCGAGCTTCGCAATATCTGCATCAGGTACTAGACATGACCGTTCCATTCGACCACGCCAATTACAGCGCTGAACTCCATACGGCGCTTCGTACCCGAGTCCCTGTTCCACCGCTTCTGGGTCGTGAGCCGAACATGACCCTAGAGGATGCCTATCGGGTTTCACTCGGAATCCTTGCGCGGCGCGAGGCGGAGGGCGAGCGTGTGGTCGGCAAGAAGATTGGCTTGACCTCACGCGCCGTGCAGGAAATGCTCAAGGTTGACCAGCCCGACTACGGATTTCTCACCGATAGCATGCGCTATCGCGAGGGCGATCCGGTGCCTGTCAGCAAGATTCTCATCCAGCCCAAGGCTGAAGGTGAGATTGCCTTCGTGCTGAAACGTGACCTGGAGGGCCCCGGCGTGACCCCCGCCGATGTGATCGCGGCGACCGAGGGCGTTGCGGTGTGCTTCGAAATCGTCGACTCCCGCGTTCAGGACTGGAAGATAGCCATTCAGGACACCATCGCCGACAACGCGTCCAGTGGTCTTTTCGTGGTCAGCGAAAATCTGGTGAGCATCCATGCGGTTGATCTGGTGACCTGCGGCATGGTGGTCTGGAAAAACGGGGAGATCATTTCAACCGGCGCAGGCGCTGCGGCTTTGGGATCTCCCGTCAACTGCATGACCTGGCTTGCAAATGCACTGGGCAGGCATGGGGTGGCCTTACGCGCCGGAGAGGTGATCCTGTCTGGCTCCTTGGTCCCGCTTATTCCCATCACTGCAGGTGACGAGATGGAAGTGGCGGTTGGGGGGCTTGGGCGTCTGAAGGTCGGGTTTGTCTGAAACCGCAGCAATTGGAACACGCAACATGATAACGGCACGTGCATTGACGGATGAGACAATTGAGCGATTGGCAGTGCGTGTGGATGTTGCGGCACTCGAACGGCAGCCCATCGAAATGCTCACCACGGATTACCCTGCCATGAAGCTTGGCGACGCCTATGCCGTGCAACAGGTTTTGCGTGGTCGGATGGAAGCCCGGGGCCAGCGAGTGACCGGACTCAAGATGGGACTGACTTCGCGCGCAAAGATGCTGCAGATGGGTGTGAGCGAGTCATTGCATGGATTCATCACCGATACCAACGTGTTTGGAGAGGGCGCTGAAATTCCGACAGAGCGTTTCATTCATCCGCGTATCGAGGCTGAAATTGCGGTCGTCATGAAACATGCGCTGGCCGGACCCCACTGCGATGTGGCGAAGGCCGCAGCGGCGGTGGACTTTGTGTTGCCCGCGATCGAAATCATCGATTCACGCTATGCAGATTTCAAATTCGATATCTTGAGTGTGATCGCCGATAACACTTCCGCCGCAGGTTACGTGGTGGGTGGCCGCAGCCGCCAGCTACACGAACTCGATCTTCTGACCGAAGGCGTCGTGCTCAGTCGCAATGGCCGGGTGGTTGAGGTTGGCGCAGGCGCCGCGGTACTCGGCAATCCCATCGAGGCGCTTGCCATGCTTGCCAACCAGCGAGCAGCGCTGGGTGCGGAGATCCCGGCTGGGGCACTGGTGCTTACGGGGGGGATAACGGCAGCAGTGGCGGTCTCTGCTGGAGATGATGTATTCGTCCAATACCAGAATCTGGGTACAGTCCGGATGCGCTTCGTGTGATTGAGGCAATCACCACCGGAGTCGGCACGCCGGACGGTGTTGTGGTAGCGTTGCCCACAATGCATCGTCCTCTCGCACCCTCGGCACCAAGAGCCATAATCAACCGGAG
>JBIKOF010000166.1:0-4911 GCA_044358205.1 Gammaproteobacteria bacterium
CCCACGACAAAAGCCATGCGCCATGCAGTCTCGCCTTGCTGTGGCCGCAGCAGGCCCGCGACGATCCCGCTAATGCCAGCGATTCGCCCGTTGAACAGCAGCAGGCAGGAGGCTGCCAGTCCGATCAGGAGCCCGCCGCCCAGCGCGGTCGCTGGGGTAAAGGATGGCCAATCGACAGTCATGCCCTGCTCCTCGCCGGACGGCAATAGGTGTTGTAAAGAGTTTCCATGATCGCGAGCACGCGCTGGTCGGAGATGCTGTAGTAGATGCGCTTGCCCTCGCGACGAGTCTGCACCAGCCCTTCCGCGCGCAGAACGCCAAGTTGCTGCGACAAGGTGGGCTGATGAATACCGAGGGCCTCCTCGAGATCGCTCACGCAGCATTCCTCCTGCGAGATGCGGCAAAGCAGGAGCAGCCGGTCTTCGTTCGCGAGCACCCGCAGCACACCGGTCGCTTCTCCGGCAGCGCGGCGCATTTGACGAAGATCAAGAGAGGCAGCGAGTTCCATATCTGAGGGCCCTGCGGTATCGCGCGTGTCGTTTTTATATTCTATATTTATATATAATGTTTTTCGAATAATCAACGCAGAGGAGCGTCCCGTGTCAGCGCACTGCCAGAGTTTCTTCGACCCAGCGACTTTCACCTACACCCATGTGGTCTACGATGCAGAGGGGGGGCACGCAGCCGTTATCGACCCTGTCCTCAACTACGATCACAAGTCCGGACGGACTCGCCAGACTTCAAATGACGCGGTCATCGGTTTCGTGAGGGCCCACTCGCTGACTGTGGACTGGATTCTGGAAACCCACGCCCACGCCGATCACCTCACCGGAGCAGTACAACTCAAGGCGGCGTTGGGCGGTAAGACCGCCATCGGGTGCCATATCGATGTGGTTCAGAAAGTGTTCAAGGGTGTGTTCAATCTCGAAGTGCAGATGGCGACCGATGGTTCGCAGTTCGACAGGCTTTTCCGCGAGGGCGACACCTTCGCCATCGGCAGCCTCACCGCGCGGGTATTGGAGGTGCCGGGTCACACGCCGGCCTGTGTCGCCTACCACATCGACGATCGCCTGTTCGTTGGCGACACGATGTTCATGCCCGATGTAGGCACGGCCCGCTGTGATTTCCCCGGCGGCGACGCCCGCACGCTATACCGATCGATCCGCCGGATGCTCGACTTCCCAGCCGACACACGCCTGCTGATGTGCCACGACTACCCACCGGCCGGACGAGAGGCCCATTGCGAGACGACCGTGGCAGAACAGCGCGCGCGTAATATTCATGTACATGACGGAATTTCCGAGGCCGCTTTCGTGGAAATGCGCAGCAACCGGGATCGCACTCTCGAAATGCCCCTGCTGATCATCCCAGCGATTCAGGTGAATATCCGCGCAGGTCAACTTCCACCAGCCGAAGGCAACGGCAAGACCTACCTCAAGATTCCGCTCGACGTGCTTTGAGCGAGGGAGAAGCGGGCGCGGCGAGCAAGGAGGCGCGCTGCCGCAATGCCGCCATTGCGCGGTCAAGCGCTCGCCGCTGTGCGGGCGTGAGCGCGGCCACCAGGGAGCGTTCGTAGGCGCGTGCCAGCGGCACGACCTCTGCATACACAGCCTGCCCACGCGGCGAAAGCTCGAGCTCCGAACGTCGTCGATCGAGGGAGGCGAAATCCCGCACTACATAGCGCTTCGTGAGCAGTCGGGCCACGGCCCGGCTAACGGT
The DNA here is from genome assembly GCA_044358205.1 of Gammaproteobacteria bacterium. Lineage (GTDB taxonomy): Bacteria > Pseudomonadota > Gammaproteobacteria > CAIKBL01. The sequence continues at coordinate 1,720 of JBIKOF010000166.1, forward strand.
CACTCGATCCATCTCGGTCCGCGCTCCTACTTCTAGCGCAGAAATCCCCGGGAACTGCCCTAGCACCGCCATCACCCGCCACTCTGGAATTGAGAGACTGAAGCGTTCTGCATAGACACGCGCAAGTTGCCCGCTGATCTGATTGGCCAAGACCGACAACTGATAGGGCAGGAAACCCGCAAGATCGAGTGGCTTCACGCGCCCGAAAACTCCCGCGGATACCCTTTCCAGCAATCGAGATAATCCTGCTGCAGTTCTTCCAGGGTCAGGGCACGCGCACTCGGCGCGATTGGGAAGCGGGACTCAAACATGAACGCAAGCGTACTCTCCAGTTTCCGCGGTCCGAGTGACACCTCGCTGGCCGCCGCATGCACGCCCGCTTCCGGACCGTGGGCCGACATGCAGGGATGGAGGCTGGCCCCACCGGGCTCGAAGCCGCGCCCCCGCGCATCGTACTGGCCGTGTATCAGCCCCATGAATTCGCTCATCACATTGCGGTGGAACCACGGTGGACGAAAAGTGTCTTCCGCCACCATCCAGCGCGGCGGAAAAATAACGAAGTCGACGTTGGCGACACCCGACGTGGCAGAGGGCGACGTGAGGACGGTGAAGATGGACGGATCTGGATGGTCGTAGCTGACCGTGTTGATGGTATTGAAAAGGGATAAATCGTATTTGACCGGGTAACAGCTACCCACCCACCCCACCACGTCAAGCGGAGAGTGTGCAAGCGGTGCCTTGAACATGCGCCCGCCGAAGCGCACTACCAGCTCGAAATCACCCTTGCGCGCGTCGAACGCGGCCTTGGGTGCCAAAAAATCGCGGGTGTTGGCGAATCCATCGCTGCCCACCGGTCCGCGCTCGGGCAGCCGGAAGGGGGCCCCGAAATTTTCACAGACATAGCCCCGACTGGGTCCATCCGGAAGCTCCACGCGGAATTTGATGCCACGCGGGACCAAGACCATTTCTCCGGGGGCAACTGCAAGCCGCCCACATTCGGTATGAAGCAGCAGCCGCCCTTGCTGGGGAAGGATGAGGAGTTCCCCATCCGCATCATGGAAGAACCGGTTTTCCATGGACTGGCGGGCAAGATAGATATGGGCGGCCATCCCCTCCTGACGCAGCGCGTCTCCGCACCCCGCCAGCGTGACCATGCCATCGATGAAGTCGCCGGCGGCGTCCGGTATGGGCAACGGGTCCCAGCGCCGTTGATTGGGGGTCGGCGCGAATCCTGTGGCCGGCGTATCCCAAGCTCCACCGGGCATGGGCGTGTAGTCACCCTGGGTCACAGACGGCTGAATGCGGTAGAACCAGGTGCGACGATTTTCAGCGCGCGGTGCGGTGAAGGCGGTGGCGCTGAACTTCTCGGCAAAAAGGCCAAGGGGGGTACGCTGCGGCGAAAAGCGACCGAGGGGAATTGCACCGGGCACTGCTTCGCTGCTGTGTTCGTTGCCAAATCCGGCGAGATATTCTGACGAAGACATGGCTTCTTCCCTTGTCATGGCGCTGGCATTATAGTTTCATCTGAAACTATCAACAATCCAGAAATCACTGCGCATGAAACTTGCCAGCCTCAAAACTTCGCGGCGCGACGGGCGTCTGGTCTTGGTAGATCGCGCCCTGACCCGCATGCGGCCGGTACCTCACCTGGCGCCCACCCTGCAGGCAGCGCTGGATGACTGGTCAACCATTGCGCCTGCCCTGCATCGCATTCAGGCCGATCTCAACGAAAACACGCGCAGGGGAGATCTGCCTTTCGACCCGACGAGATTGGCGGCGCCATTGCCACGCGCCCACCATTGGGCCGATGGCAGTGCGTACGTCAATCATGTCGAGTTGGTACGCAAAGCACGCGGCGCGGAAATGCCTGCGAGCTTCTGGACGGATCCGCTGGTATATCAGGGTGGCTCTGACGATCTCCTTGGGCCCACCGACCCCATCGAAGCCGTCGATGAGGCGCATGGCATCGACCTCGAGGGCGAAGTGGCCGTGGTAACGGACGACGTCCCCATCGGATGTTCCGTGGAAACCGCCCTTTCACACGTCAAACTCATCATGCTGGTCAACGATGTTTCATTGCGGAATCTCATCCCCGGGGAACTGGCCAAAGGCTTCGGCTTCTACCAGGGAAAACCTGCCACCGCCTTTTCACCGGTAGCCATCACACCCGACGAACTGGGCACGGCATGGCGCAATGCCCGGGTGCATCTGCCACTGATGGTCTACGTCAATGGCACACGGTTGGGCAGTCCTGAGTGCGGCGAGGACATGACCTTTGGCTTTGACCAGCTCATTGCGCATCTGGCACGAACCCGTCGACTGAGAGCAGGCACCATCGTGGGCTCGGGCACCGTGTCCAATCTCAACCGCAGCCGGGGTTCTGCTTGCCTCGCCGAAGTGCGCATGCTGGAGACCTTGGCGGAAGGTGGCCCCCACACTCCATTTCTACGCTTTGGGGACAGGGTTCGCATCGAGATGTTCGATGGCGCCGGACAGAGCCTCTTTGGCGCCATTGATCAGCCGGTGATGGCTGTGAGTAATCGCTCGTGAGCGAGGCGGCGGCACCTCCAGTCCTGAGCGGGAGCGGAAAGCTCGCGGCCGCGCGGCTGAAAGCGCGTCAGGCACGGCGCCACTATCCTGCAACACCGCCCCCAACCGCAGCAGATCGCTGTGCGGTGGCCATCGTGGGCGCGGGCCCGGTGGGCCTTGTGTTGGCTTGCGAATTGCGGCGGCATGGAATTCCGGTCGTCCTCCTGGATCGAAACTCCAGTTCCAGCGATGGGTCGCGTGCCATCTGTTGGTCGAAGCGTTCGCTCGAAATCCTGGACCGGCATGGCATTGCAGAGGCCATGGTGGCACGCGGTGTCACCTGGAATATCGGCAGGGTGTTCGAAGGCGATCGCACCGAGCCTCTCTATTCCTTTGATCTGCTGCCAATCAAGGAGCAGAAATTCCCGGCGTTCGTCAATCTTCAGCAGTACCACGTCGAGGAAGCCTTGGTCGATGTGCTGGGCAAGGATCCACACGTAAACCTCCGCTGGCAGCATTCGGTGCAAGCGCTCTCTGTGCAGTCGGATGGTGTGATGCTCGAGGTTGGATCCCCCGAGGGTTCTTATCATTTGCATGCACGCTACGTGGTGGCGGCGGATGGTCATCGCAGCACGGTGCGCGATCTCCTGCGACTCGACTTTG
>JBIKOF010000167.1:0-4910 GCA_044358205.1 Gammaproteobacteria bacterium
GAATACCGCAAGTACGTCGAAAAGGATGCGGCGCTCGAGCGGCGTTTCCAGAAAGTATTGGTGGACGAACCGTCACTCGAAGACACCATCGCGATTCTGCGTGGGCTGAAGGAAAAGTACGCTGTGCATCACGGGGTGGAAATCACCGACCCGGCAATCGTCGCGGCCGCCCAGCTGTCCCATCGCTATATCACCGACCGACAGTTGCCGGATAAGGCGATTGACCTCATCGACGAGGCTGCGAGCCGAATCAGTATCGAGATCGACTCCAAGCCAGAAGAAATGGATCGCCTCGATCGCCGTGTCATCCAGCTGAAGATCGAACGTGAAGCCCTGCGCAAGGAAACCGACGAGGCATCACGGCGCCGGCTCGCGGACCTCGAGGCCCAACTCACCGCGGCAGAGCGCGAGTACTCTGATCTGGAAGAGATATGGAAAGCCGAAAAGGCGACGGTCAGCGGCTCGAGCCAGATCAAGGCCGATCTGGAGAAAGCGCGATTGGACTTTGACGCCGCACGCCGCAGCGGGGATCTGGCCCGGATGTCAGAGTTGCAGTACGGCGTGATCCCGGCACTGGAAAAACAGCTTGCCGGCGGGGCCGACACGGGGACGAAGCTTCGTCTGCTGCGGAACAAGGTCACCGATGAAGAAATTGCCGAAGTGGTGTCGAAGTGGACCGGGATTCCCGTGAGCAAGATGCTGGAGGGTGAGCGGGCGAAGCTGTTGCGCATGGAGGATGCCCTCCACAAGCGCGTGGTGGGACAGGCGGCGGCGGTGACTGCGGTTTCCAATGCCATCCGGCGCTCCCGGGCCGGGCTGTCCGATCCCAAGCGCCCGAATGGATCCTTCATGTTTCTGGGTCCAACCGGTGTGGGTAAGACAGAGTTGTGCAAGGCACTGGCCGAATTCCTTTTCGACACCGAGGACGCTCTGGTCCGCATCGATATGTCGGAGTACATGGAAAAGCATGCGGTGGCGCGTCTCATCGGAGCGCCTCCCGGCTACGTGGGCTACGAGGAAGGCGGCTATCTCACCGAGACCGTGCGCCGCAAACCCTACTCGGTGCTCCTGCTGGACGAAGTGGAGAAAGCGCACCCCGACGTTTTCAACATCCTTCTGCAAGTGCTCGACGACGGGCGGCTCACAGATGGACAGGGTCGGACAGTCGATTTTCGTAATACCGTGATCGTGATGACCTCCAATCTGGGCTCGGAGCAAATTCAGGCGCAGGGTGAGCACGTCAGCTACGAGGACATGCGGGACATGGTCATGGAAGTCGTGAGGGGAAGCTTTCGACCGGAATTCATCAACCGCATCGACGAAGTGGTGGTGTTCCATGGGCTGCGGCGCGAGCAGATCCGGGCCATCGCCGAAGTTCAGTTGCAGCTTTTGGGCAAACGGCTCGCCGATTTGCAAATCGGTTTGCAGATTGCCCCCGAAGCGGCGGATAAACTGGGTGAAATGGGCTTCGACCCGGTCTATGGCGCACGCCCCCTCAAGCGTGTCATCCAGAACCAACTGGAAACCCCGCTTGCACAAGCCCTGCTGGAAGGCAGGTTCGGCAAGGGGGATACCGTCAAGGTAGGCCTGGTCCACGGCGACCTTGCCTTCAGCCGGTAAACACAGCCCCCGGGCCAAGCCCGGGGGCTCTTCCGGCCGTGCTGCGGCTGGATATTCGGCAAAGGTTCGACTACCATTTTTTCCGTAGGTACATGGAGTTATGGTGGGAACCTCAGAAGTGGCTGCAAATCCGTCCAAGATTCCGCTGGGGCCACTGGCCCGTCGGCTGGTCAGCGAGAACCTGCTTTCCGAGCAAGTGGCCTATCAGGCTTTGCGGGATGCCCAGGCCGCAGGCACCGCGTTCGTCCGTCACCTGCTCGATCACCGCCTCATCGACAGCGGCGTTCTCGCCCATGAGGTGGCCAGCGAGTTTGGTATGCCACTCGTCGACATCGACACCATCGATATCGACCTCGAAGTGGTAAAGCTCGTTAACGAGTCGCTCATCACCCAGCATGGTGTGCTGCCCATCTTCAAACGCGGCAACCGCATTTTTGTCGCGATGGCCGACCCCACCAATCTGCGCGCGCTGGATGAAATCAAGTTCCAGCTGGGCAGCGTGCCCACCGAAGCGGTGGTCGTGGACGGCCTCAAGCTTGCCCGCATGATCGAGCGTACCCTGGATGCGGCGGTGACCAGCCTGTCCGAGCTGGCCGGCCTCGACGAAGCCACGGAGGGCTTGCTCGATCAGCTCGAAGCCACCACAAATCGGGAGCTTCTGGCAGAAACCTCCAGCGAGGTAGACGACGCGCCGGTGGTGCGGTTCGTGAATCGCATTCTCCTTGACGCCATCAAGCGCGGTGCCTCGGACCTGCACTTCGAACCCTATGAACGCAGCTATCGCATCCGCTTCCGGGTGGACGGTATGCTCTCCGAGGTCGTCAAGCCGCCCCAGGCACTGGCCGGCAAAATCGCCGCGCGCATCAAGGTGATGTCACGACTCGATGTGTCCGAGCGACGCATCCCGCAGGATGGCCGGATCAAACTCAGACTCTCCCGCACCAAGGCGGTGGACTTCCGCGTGAGCACCTGCCCGACGCTCTACGGCGAGAAGGTCGTCATCCGTATCCTCGATTCCGATCTCGCCAAGCTGAACATAGACCAGCTTGGCTACGAGGACTTCCAGAAGAAGCTGTTCCTGAAAAGTCTCCATAAGCCCTATGGGATGTTCCTGGTGACGGGTCCGACCGGGAGCGGCAAAACAGTGTCGCTCTACACCGGGATCAGTCTGCTGAACAAGGACGAAGTGAATATCTCGACGGTCGAGGACCCCATCGAAATCAATCTCTCCGGGGTAAACCAGGTTCAGGTTGACGAGCGCACGGGCATGACCTTTGCCAAGGCGCTACGTGCTTTCCTGCGCCAGGACCCCGACATCATCCTGGTCGGAGAAATCCGGGATCCGGAGACCGCCTCGATCGCCGTGAAAGCCTCGCAGACAGGTCACATGGTGATGTCGACGCTGCACACCAACGATGGTCCGCAGACGATTACGCGTCTCCAGGATTTGGGGGTACCCCCGTTTGCCGTCACTACCTCCATCAATCTCATCAGTGCCCAGCGGCTAGTGCGGCGTCTGCACCCCCAATACCGGGTCCCTGCCCAGCTGCCGCGCGCAGCGCTTCTGGAGGAAGGGTTCTCGGAGGAAGAAGTGGACAAAGGCATCATGGTCTACGAGCCCGGCACGCACGAAGAATGCCCCAGCGGCTACCGGGGCCGGTCCGGGATCTACCAGATGATGCCGCTGTCAGACCCAATGAAGCGCCTGATCATGGATGGGGCGAACGCTGTGCAATTGACCGACCAGTGCGCAGCAGAGGGCATCTGGGACATCCGGCGTTCGGGGCTCGAAAAAGTGAAGCGCGGCATTACGAGCCTCGCCGAACTCAATCGCGTCACGCTGGACTGAGCGACACCCATGGCTGAGGCCGCGGCGAAACGCCCGGACATGTACGCGTGGGAGGGAATCGATCGCACGGGCAAGCGCGTGCGCGGGGAGATGTCCGCACCCAACGAAGCCTTTGTCCGATCCGGGCTGCGTCGGCAGGGCATCAATCCGTCGCGCATCAAACGCAAATCCCGGCCAATGTTCGGCAGCCGTGGTGGTCGGGTCTCGCCGAAGGACATCGCCGTGTTCAGTCGCCAGCTGGCGACCATGATCTCTGCCGGCATCCCACTGGTGCAGGCATTCGAAATTATCGGCCGGGGCAATGCCAACCGTGGCATGCAGGACCTTGTGCTGGAGGTGAAGTCCGATGTCGAGGCCGGTGGACGGCTTGCGGCAGCCTTGGGCCGTCATCCGCAACATTTCAGCGCGCTGTTCATCAATCTCGTCGCCGCAGGGGAGCATGCGGGTGTGCTCGAGGATATCCTGAACAAGGTTGCCATCTACCTCGAGAAAACCGAGGCGTTGAAGTCCAGAGTCCGCAGCGCGCTGTTCTACCCGACAGCCGTCATCGTGGTGGCCTTTGTCATTACGAGCATTCTGCTGGTGTACGTGATTCCCCAGTTCGAAGATCTGTTCAAAGGCTTCGGGGCTGATCTGCCAGCGCTCACCCTCATGGTGATCGCGCTCTCGAAATGGTTTCAGGCGAACTGGTATTTGCTGGTGGGAGGGATCGTTCTTGGCATCGTGGGCCTGCTGCAGGCCAGGCGGCGTTCGCGCCGCGTTGCCGAATTCCTCGACCGCCTCCTGCTGCGTTTGCCCGTGATTGGCGACATCCTGCACAAGTCTGCGGTGGCCCGCTTCGCACGGACTTTATCGACGATGTTCGCGGCAGGCACGCCGCTGGTCGAAGCCATGGTGTCGGTGGCAGGCGCTACCGGCAATATCGTCTATCAGGATGCGGTGCTGAAAATGCGCGATGAGGTTGCGACCGGCACGCAACTGCAGGCCACCATGCGTCAGGCCGCGCTATTCCCTGGCATGGTGGTGCAGATGGTCGCCATCGGCGAGGAGTCCGGCTCGCTCGACACCATGCTCGGCAAGGTTGCGGACTGGTATGAACAGGAAGTGGACGACGCCGTCGCCTCGCTCACGAGCCTGCTCGAACCCATCATCATGGTCGTGCTCGGCCTCGTCATCGGTGGGCTGGTAGTCGCGATGTACCTGCCCATCTTCAAGATGGGCCAGGTCGTCTGACAGACACCGGGACGACGCCCCCGTGCCCCCGATCTGGTCGCTCATTGTCGACGTCCCTTGGGCGTTCCCGCTCGCGATGGGCGGCTTGGGTCTTCTGGTCGGCAGTTTCCTCAACGTGGTGCGTCATCGCCTGCCCAGAATGCTGGAGCATCAGTGGCGCCGGGAGTGCATAGCACTGCTCGAACCGGAAGCGCCCGCGGAGGACACT
>JBIKOF010000168.1:0-4894 GCA_044358205.1 Gammaproteobacteria bacterium
TGCGGCGCCCGCCCACTCCGGCCAGATCAGTACAGGTAGACCGCATTGCAGGCGTCGGCATTCCCGGCGATGTTCCAGATGGGAGGGGTTTGTCCGGCATCCACGCACTCTGCCACCGATTGACCAAAATCGCCCAACGTGGCGCCCGAGGTCAGCGCATGGCGCATCACCCCGGACTGAGGCAGCCCGTCGTCCACCTTCAGGTCGAGCTCACGCAGGATGTTGACCGGGATGCCGCGCCCCAGCACCAGGTTCAGGCGTTCAGGTGGCTGCGCGTTGGTGTCGAGATAATCGCGATTGCGGGCAAGCAGCAGGTAACCGTTGAAGGCATTGCGGGGGGCTGCAGCGCCTGTGTTGGTGCCGGGTGGCGCATCTCCACCGGCATAAGGTCCTTGAATGAAGCCTGCGCGCGAAAGTTGTTCCCACAGCGCGAGCGATTCTGTCCATTCCGTACGTGCCCGATCCAGTCTGCCATTGCCGTTACCGCCATTGGCCACCCCGGGAATGGCCTGTGCCGCTTGCGGGGCGGGCCAGTCTCCCGGCACTTGCCGGAAGCGATCAACGAAGCCGTAGTAGGCCGCCTGAATCCCCGCGCTCTGATCGGCCAGGTTGCGCACCCGCGCACTGGTGATGAGTTCCTGGCCTTTGAGTACGCCGCCGAGCATTAGCCCGATGATTACGAGCACGATGGCGATCTCGACCAGCGTGAATCCTCGATTGGACTTGATGTGCATGTCGTTTCCTTGCATGACGCTATCGGAATTCCTTCATGTGCAGGAAACGGACCAGCATTTCAGACTGGCGAATAAACCCGAATAGAGCCCGTACGGGCTCATTACGTGCGGTGGTGGCGGTGATCCTGTCGCCTTTCTGACAGGCATGTCGACGAAATGACGACATCCTCCACAATTTCTTGCAATTTCGATGGCCATAACCGGACTTCCATCACGGTGGAGTAAGCGCTTTCCGAGTTTTCGAGCCGGAACGGAGTGTTTGCAGATACCGCGTTGCTGCCGCCACGGCAGATTCCTCGCGCAGACGGCCGCTGGCGAGTAGCACTTCGAGTTGGCGTGCAGCCTGCGTGATTTGTCCCTGCTCTTCCAGTATATGAATTTCGATCAGGCGTACCCAATCCGGTAGACGTGCATTTTCATTCGTGGACAAGGGTTGTGCGAGCGCGCGCGCGAGCACCAGGTCGTGCAGGCGGGCGCGTGCCGTGTGCACCGCATGCACGAGCCAGCGCCAGCGACGCGCGGGATCTGCAGGAAAAGCCTCGGCAACCAGGCCCAACATTTGACGACTGCGCGCGGGATCATCCACCTGCGCATACAAACGGCTGGCAGCGGCGAGCGGTGCCTGAGCCTGTGGGTCGAGGAAAAGGCAAAGTTTCAGCCACGCGGCCAGACGGCCATAGTCCAGTTCGCGAAAGGGAATGGATAGCCCTGGCTGGGTGTCCTGTGTATGAATCCACAACATCAGCAGTCGTGACAGAGTGGGTGTGTCGCCAAGACCTATCACGCGCATGACTTCCACTGCAGGGGGAGCCGGCAGCGGTTCGAATTGCGGCGCAACTGCCAGTCCCTGATGCCAGCGCAGACCCGCGTGCACTGAGAGCAGCATGAGGAGAACCTTGCCGAGCGGCAGCTCCCGGGTGGTAGATGAACGCGCGCGGGGAGGCATGACTAGAGCGGTCGACGTCGAAAGTCCCGCAGCCCAACGAGCAGCAGGACCATCGCATAAATCGCATCGCCTGCCAGAATTTCTGCAAAGCGATGTGGCTCGGGCAGGGTGTCTATCAGCCAATGACTGTCGCAGGCGCGACTCAAATCCGGCAACAGCAATCCGAATGCGTGGGTGAGCGCCCCGACCCCCCCCAGCCAAGCGCTGCCCGTTGCAAGTAAGGGACTGTCGGCCAGCAACACCAGGCTCGAGACACTGCGCGAAAGCAGGTAGAAGCCACAGGTCGCAGCGAATGCGGTCGTCACTTGGCCGAGGCCCAGCGCGAAGGCGAAGGCCGCGGCGGTCATCAGGATGAGTTCGAAAATCAGCGACAGCGTCCATATGGCAAGCCCTTGGGCAGGCGCGTCGCCCAGCAGCGGCAGTGCGGCGATAACACCCGTGAGCAGTGCACCGGCGACGTAGCCTGCGTAGCGGGAAAAAACGAAGTGCGTGCGCGTGACAGGCCGGGAGAGCAGTAACTCGAGCAGCCGATCATCTGCGTCGCGCACGAGATTGGCGATGGCGAGCAGGGTATAGGCGCCAACTACCCCGATGCGGATCAACGCGGCGTAGACCACCCTGCGTGTGGTCTCGCCATCTTCCAGCGCCAGCGCGCCGGCAAAGCCGCTCGCGGCAGTGCTGATGACCACCATCAACACCAGGATGAGCGGCCAGCGAGTACGCGCCAGTTCGCGCAAAGTGAGCTGGAAAAGGCTGATGAAGCCGGCAAGCCTCGAATGTTCGTGGGTGTTCATGGCAACCGGCCAGCGCCCACCATGCGCGCGTGCAGAATGGTCGGCACCACCCAAATCACCTGATCGTCGAACGCACACAGAGGCGTGCTTTCATCCGTGTCGTCCCGGCAAGTGGCGCCGCCGACACTGGGAGATCGACTTAGAAACACCGCGTCTCCATCGGCGTTTTCTCCCTCATCGGTCTGGAGGTCGACAGGCAGCTTGCCGCCGCTGGTGCGCGTGGCGCCCGCGCCGTTGCGGCCGTGGGACACCACCACCGCGGGCAGGGCGACGGCCCAGGTGACCAGCTCGGCTTTACCCTCGACCACGCCGCGCGTTGCCGGCGCGTCGCCACGGCTGCGCACCACCAGCCGTCCGCGGGTGCATAGGTCGAAGTGGGGACCATCGGCATCTGCGCCGTTGCACAGGTCGTCACTGTCCGGGCGAGTGAATTCGGGTTGGCTCACGGCGTAAGTGTAGCGATTACCCCAGGTATCACTCTCGCCGGTGCCAATCTCGCTATAAGGCAGCGTGCCGGCAGTCTGGGTGCACCGCGCGCTGTCCGCAGTCGCCGGATCGAAGCGGGGGTTTGAGAGGCCATCACCATCAGTGTCGGGGCAAGGGAGGCGTCCTTCGGAAAGCGCGAACCCATAGAGTGCGGCTTGGATATCCGCCAGCCGCGCCTCGGTATCGCGGCGTTCGCGGGCTTCCATCTGGGTTGCGAGGGGGCCGATAAGACCGCCCGCAATCAAACCCAGGACCACGAGCACGATCGCGATCTCGAGCAGGGTAAACCCGTGCGCGCGTTTATTCATGGGGGGCGACCAGTCGCAGGCCATCATTGAAGTCGACGGCATCGAGGCGCGCTTCGAACACGGGTGCCTCCGCACCCACGGCGAACGCGTTCGTGCCTTCGAAGTAATCCTCGCCGCGCTCCGACGGTCGCCTTTGCCCCTGCAGGCCCAGCGGTGCGCCGCCGGAGACGATCACAGCCTCTGCCTGCAGAGCCTTGCGGGCAGCGTCGCGCAGCCGGATTACCGTCAGACAGCCCGCTGTATGCCGGGTACAGGCGAGATTGGCTGCTCCCGGCGCGTTGGCGCGGGCATAGCCCAGCCGAATCTGCGGATGCCATCGATTGGCCATGAACCAGTAGGGCAATGCGCCCGGTGATCCCCCCTGGTTCGCGGAAGCAGGCAGAGTCTCCTCGCCACCCACCTCCAGATCAAAAGGCACGTCCAGCAGTGCAAAGTGTTCCAACCACTCTCCTGGACTCAGGGTGAGCCGCGATTCTCCCTGCAGGGTCTCCACGTTTCTGTCATCAACCAGGAAGTCGCGAACGCTGATCTGCAGTCGTTCCGCGCGCGGCGTCGTGGCAAGGCGCCGCGATGCAGCCTGAAAGTGCTGTGTCCGCGAGCGTGTCTGCGCCGGCGGTAACAGGGTGTGTGGCCATCCATCCAGCACCACGCTGTAGCGTCGCCGCACAAGTGTTTGCCGAGTACTGTGCGTGTCGAGGGCAAGCTCGCAAGCCAGCATGCGCGGGCGCTGCGCTTTGCAGCGGCCCTCCGTCCAGGCGGGTGTAGCGGGACCAATGCGCGCGTCCGAGCCCGCATCGCAGGTGCTGGTGCGGACACAGGCCGGGGGCGGCGGACGATCCCCCGATTGCTCCAGCACGCCGCCGGTCGGCATGGACCAGGACAGCCGGAAAGCGGCCTCGAATGCACCGGGAGCGTTCCGGACTTGCAGCGGATCGGCACCTGCGGCATCGGGCAGCCGTAATGCCAGCCGTCCGAGGGCGACACCAATACTGCCCCGGAATTCGGGACTGTCTGCCGATGCTAGCCAGGGATAGGGGCCGTGCGCCCGCCGATATCGGCGCAGGGATGCAGCAACTTCTCCCCGCACCCGGCGTTCGCTGAGGCGCATGAGATCCGCCCGGGTGAGCGGCAACAGTACATCGTTGTGGTGGGCGTCCCGCCGGGTGCTGAAGCACCGCGTACCCGGCGTCGCATTGATGCCCTCCAGAAAATCGGCTGCCGTGGCCTGTGGGCCACGCTGCTGCCCGCTGAGCGCCTCCCCAGGGGCAAAGACCACCGCAACCACCGCACTCTCGCCCGCACAGGCATCCAGCCCCAGCGTGGCGCCGGTCTCGTTGTTGACGGGGCCGCTGAGGTGCGAACGGAAGGCGTCGGAGACCGCGTAGAACAGCGGTGCGCCGCTGCCGTCGCGGAGGTCCGGCAGTCCCAGCGTATGCCAGGGCAGCCGACCCAGTGCGGTACCCGTGCGGCTAGCGCAAGGTGCGTCTGCCGTGCCGGCGGGCTCGCCCGTGTCGTTGCGCAGATCCGGGCAAGGCAAACGCCCCGGCCCCCCGGTGGCGGCCACTCCCGGCACATCGGGATAACGCACCGCATAACCGAGTAATGCCTCGCGCGCCTCTGCGAGTG
>JBIKOF010000170.1:0-4884 GCA_044358205.1 Gammaproteobacteria bacterium
GTTGTGCAGGTCGATCCCCTGCTCTTTCTTGAACTCGGCGGCAAGGAACTCGATGAGCCGCAGATCGAAGTCTTCACCGCCAAGGAAGGTGTCGCCGTTGGTGGACAACACTTCGAACTGGTGTTCACCGTCGACCTCGGCAATTTCGATGATGGAGACGTCGAAGGTGCCACCGCCAAGGTCGTAAACCGCAATCTTGGCGTCGCCCTGTCGCTTATCCATGCCGAAGGCCAGCGCGGCGGCTGTCGGCTCGTTGATGATGCGCTTCACCTCGAGACCGGCGATGCGGCCCGCATCCTTGGTGGCCTGGCGCTGGGAATCATTGAAGTAGGCCGGCACGGTGATGACCGCTTCCGTCACTTCCTCACCGAGATAGTCTTCGGCGGTCTTCTTCATTTTCATCAGCACGCGCGCGGAGATTTCCGGCGGGGCCATTTTCTTGCCGCGCACTTCCACCCACGCGTCGCCGTTATCGGCGCCCACGATTTTATAGGGGACCATGCCCTTGTCGCGCTGGACCACATCGTCCTTGAACTTGCGACCGATGAGCCGCTTCACAGCGAACAGTGTGTTCTGGGGATTGGTGACCGCCTGCCGCTTCGCAGACTGACCAACCAGCACTTCGTCATCGTTGCCGAAGGCCACGATGGAGGGCGTGGTGCGGGTGCCCTCACTGTTTTCGATGACTTTGCCCTGCCCGCCTTCAAGGACGGCCACGCAGGAGTTGGTGGTACCGAGGTCGATGCCGATGATCTTAGCCATGGTGATGTGCCTTTCTGGAGCCTTGGGAGGGCGCCCTGCGCCCACCTTGAATGAGTGTTGGTCGAGAGATGGGGACGGTGCCGGGTTTTCTCAAGTCCCCTCTTGGGCCTTGGCCACGATGACCATCGCGGGGCGCACCACCCGGTCGTGCAGGGCGTAGCCTTTCTGGAGGACACGCAGCACGCTGCCAGGCTCGGCGGCCGTGCTGGCTTCCATCATCATGGCCTGATGGCGTTCAGGGTCGAACTTGCCGCCCGTCGGCTCTATGACGACCACGCCAATCTTCTCCAACGCGGTCTGGAACATCTGCTGGGTCAGGGCCATGCCTTCCTGCAGTGGCTTGATGTCGGTCGCGGCCTGCGCCGCATCGAGACCCAGATCCAGGCTGTCCTTGACGGGGATGAGCGCGTCGACCAAGCGTTCCAGTCCGAATTTGTGCGCGGCCTCGACATCGCGCTGGGCGCGCTTGCGGGCATTGTCGACCTCGGCGCGGGCGCGCAGCGCCTCGTCCCGATAACGGTCCATCTCGCCCTTCAAGGAGGCAAGGGCTTCCCGCAGCTGGGTGATTTCCTGCTCAGGGCCCGCGGCCTCGACGGGGTCTGAATTCTGCTCGGGGGTCTGCTCGGCGGCTTGGGAGTTTTCTTCGTTCACGGCGATCCTTCGGGACAATGGGACAGGGGGGCATGCGCCAGGGACGCGGGCAGCGGGTCGGACCCGGGTGCCGCGCCGAACAGGTCGGGCAAGCCTCGCGGGGGAGATGGGGACTCAGGCCGCCGAATTCAAGGCCGAGGTCAGCATCCTGGCAGTCAAATCGACAATGGGAATGACGCGTTCGTAGGACATCCGGGTGGGGCCGATGACCCCGAGGACGCCCAGTACCTCGCCCTCCTCCCCGTAGGTGGAGGTCACGATGCTGCAGTCGTCGAAAGCGTGGTAGCCAGATTCCTCACCGATGAAGATCTGCACGCCATTGGCATTGATGGCCTGATCCAGCAAATGCAGGATGTCCCGCTTGCGGTTGAAGGCATCGAAAAGATTGCGCAGCTTGTCCAGATCGGAAAGCTCGTCCACGTCCATCAGGTTGGTCTGACCGGCGAGCACGTAATCCTGCCCGGCCTCCTCGTCCACAAAAACCTGCTGCGCCATGTCGATGACCGTGGCCATCAGACGGTTCATTTCATCGCGCGTGGCATTCATCTCGGACAGCAGATCGCGTTTGACCTGCCGGATATCACGGCCCGCGAAGGCCAGATTGAGATAATTGGCTGCCTCGGTGAGTTCAGACGGGGAATACCGACGCGCGGTTTTGATGATGCGGTTCTGCACCTCGCGCGCATTGATGACCAGGATGACCAGCACCCGGTTGTCATTCAGCGGCAGAAATTCGACCTGGCGCAGGGCCTTGCTCTCGGTCTTGGGAATCATCACCAGGCCTGCGAAGCGCGTGATGTCCGACAGCAGATTCGAGGTGCGTTCCAGCAACCGGCGTACATCGCTTTCCTGGCGCACGCCTTCCACCAGCCTGGCCAACTCTGCAGCAGGCGGCTCCCGATACGTGAGCATGCAGTCGACGAACAAGCGATAGCCACGCACCGTGGGGATGCGTCCCGCCGAGGTATGCGGGGCGCGGATGAGACCCATGTCTTCGAGGTCCGCCATCACGTTGCGGATGGTCGCGGGGCTGAGGTCGAGCCCCGTGTCGCGGGCGAGCGTGCGCGACCCTACCGGCTGACCGTCCGCGATGTAGCGCTCGACCAGCGTCTTGAAGAGGTACTGGGCCCGATCCGTGAGGTCCAGACCTTGGATAGCGCTATCTGCCATGTGCCCGACCAACGCGCGTAAGGAATGTGTCAAAGATATAGCAGGTAGCCCGCGCGGGTGCAAAAGCCTAAGGCGTGTCCGCCTCGTCCGGAAAGACCGGGCGGTCGCGGGAATATTCCCCGCTCGCGGATGCGTTGCGCTCTGGTTGCGGCGGTCGCTTGCGCCGCGGGGCGAGGTGCGCAACGCTACTCTCTTTTCGAGCTCCCCCATGTTCAAGCGCATCGCCATCGTCACCAAGGGAGAGGAACCCAGTGTCCTGCAGGCCGTGGACGCGGTGCTCGCAGTGCTGCGGGAGATGCGCCTTGAATGCGTAATCGAGGGCCTTGGACCTGAGGCCTGTGCCACACGAGGCGTCCTCGCCGCAGATGGCCACGCCGTGGCACAGACACGCGATCTCATCATTGCGGTTGGGGGTGATGGCACGCTCCTGCGAGCCGCCAAACTCGCGCACCCTTTCGGAGTGCCGGTGCTGGGCGTCAATCTCGGGCGCCTGGGCTTTCTTGCCGACTTGCCCGTGGCCGCGCTGGCTCACGATCTCGGCCGCATCCTGGGTGGGGCATATGCGGCAGAGGAGCGTTCTGCGCTGAATTGCGAAATCGTCCGTGCGGGCCATACGGTCACCGCCGCGCAAGCCCTGAATGATGTCGTCATCCAGCGCTGGAACATGACCCGGCTCATCACCCTGCATACCTATGTGGATGGCCGTTTCGTCCACTCTCAGCGTGCGGACGGGATCATCATCGCCACCCCCACGGGTTCGACGGCCTACGCTCTTTCCGGGGGTGGCCCCATCTTGGCGCCTGAGCTGCCAGCCGTGGTGCTGGTACCCGTCTGTCCCCACACGCTCACCAATCGCCCGATCGTGCTGCCGAATTCCTCGACCGTCGAAATCGAGATTGCGAGCGACCATCCGGAAGAAGACGAATCCCGCGTGACCTGCGATGGGAACGCCCTGCCCAGCGTCCTGCCGGGAGATCGCATCCGCATCACGCGGCATCCCCTTGCGGTGCGTTTGATTCACCCCCATGGGCACGATCATTTCGCCAACCTGCGGGCCAAACTCCAATGGGGGCAAGGGCCTTGCTGAAGGCACTGACCATTCAGGATCTGGCGGTCGTTCGCCACCTGGACCTCGAATTCCAAACGGGGCTGACAGTTTTCACGGGAGAAACGGGGGCCGGCAAATCCATCGTAGTGGATGCGCTGGGACTGCTGCTGGGCGACCGGGCGGATTCTGGACTGGTGCGGCCCGGCGCCACGCGGGCTGTGCTCAGCGCGAGCTTTGTGGTGGGCGAACGCCCAAGGCTCAGGGCGCTCATGGCAGACCACGCGCTGGAACAGGAATCCGAACTTCTGCTCCGTCGGGTCATCGGTGCCGACGGCCGCTCGCGCGCGTTCTGCAACGAAACCCCCATCACACTGCAGGTGCTGCGCGAAATCGGCGCTGAACTGGTGGACATCCATGGGCAACACGAGCACCACTCGCTGTTGAACCGGGCCGTCCAGCGCGTGCTGCTCGACGAATTCGGCTCGCTGGAATCGGCCCTGGCGGAAGTGACGGCGGCACATGCCCACTGGCTTGGGCATGTGCGGGCACTGGAAGCCCTGCGTGGCACGGAGGATCCTGCCGCACGTATCGCGTTCCTGCGCTTCCAGATCGACGAACTGGAAGCTGCCCGTCCAGAGCCTGCAGAACTGGAACGATTGGAGTCCGAGCATCGACGCGCCGCACACACGCAACGCCTCGTCGATGGCGCGGCGGAAGTGGGTGCCCGGCTTTTCGAAGGCGACCGGGCGGCGCGCCGTCAGGTGCGACTGGCAGCAGGGCAGCTGCGCGAGTTGGCGCAGATCGACCCCGCACTGCAGGGGGTGGTGGACATGTGCGAGCAGGCGTCCATCAACCTGGAGGAAGCTGAGCGCGAGCTGGAGCACTACCGGAATTCGCTAGCCGCGGCCGACCCGCGCGCCGTGGCGGCGCTGGAGCAGCGACTGCGGGTGCTGCACGACCTGGCCCGCAAGCACCGGTGCGAAATCAGCGAGTTGCCGGAGGTTCTAGCGCGCCTGAGTCTGGAGGTTGAAGGTCTCGAGGGACGGGATGCGCGCTGTGCGGCATTGGTCGCCGAGATTGCGGCCGCCGAGGCACTGTACGTGCAGGCGGCAGCGGCGCTGACCCACGGCCGCCGGGAAGCCGGGACGCGCATGGAATCTGCGGTGACCGAACTGCTGCGCCAACTCGGCATGTCGCACGCCCGTTTCGAAGTGGCGCTCGAAGCACTGCGCGAACCCAGCGCCCACGGGGCC